>DASVGM010000282.1:0-2226 GCA_036379555.1 Pirellulales bacterium
GGCCAGATTATTGAGACTCATCGCGGTCTTGGGGTGGCGCTCTCCGCACTCCTTTCGCCGCATGGCGAGAGCGCGCCGCATCAGTCGCTCGGCTTCGGCGTCTTTGCCCTGGTTTGCGCAGGCGCTGGCCAGGTTGTTCAAAACATCGGCTGTGAGGGCGTGCTCTTCGCCATAGATTCTTTCAAAGGCTTTGAGCACGTGGCGGAAAGACGTCTCGGCCCGTGCGAATTCTCCGAGCTTGAGATGAACCAGAGCCAGGTTGTTGACGACCGTCAGCGAGCGCATATCGTCAGGTCCAACGGCGTTCTCCACCGCCTGCCGCGCTCGCAGAAAAACTTCTTCAGCGGC
Source organism: Pirellulales bacterium (assembly GCA_036379555.1). Taxonomy (GTDB): domain Bacteria; phylum Planctomycetota; class Planctomycetia; order Pirellulales; family JAICIG01; genus DASSFG01. The sequence goes on from DASVGM010000282.1 coordinate 349, forward strand.
GGCGTATTTGCCCTGGTCGCTGAACAGCAGCCCCAGATTGCTCAAGCTGGCCGCAGTCAGGGGATGCCCCGCGCCGAGCGTTTTTTCGCGTATGGACAGCGCGCGCCTGAAGGCCGACTCGCCGGCGGCATAGTCGCCCTGCGTTTGCCTGACGGTGCCGACATCGTTCCAAGCCGCCGCCGTTTCCGCGTGCTCCGCTCCCCAGAGACGTTCGTAGACGTTCCGGCAACGCTCGGCGATTTCCAAAGCCTCCGCATAGTGCGCGGCCTCAAACTGCTGACGAATGCCCGCCTGATCTTGAATCGCCCGCTTGAGCGAACGGCGATCTGCCGGCGAAAGCTCTTTCAAACGCGCGGTTTTTTCGGCCTCAACGCGCAGATCGGTTGTTACCCAATGGTCTTTGCCGGCCGCCGTGGCGCAGATGCGCACAGCCTCGTTCCGGGCGTCGATGGCCGCCTGCCAATCGTCGATCTCTTCGGCGACGTTGCCGATGAGGGTCCAATCGGCGAGCGTTTCGGCCGGGTTCGCGGCGAACAGCTTTTTGCTGATCGCGAGCGCGTCTTGGGCCGCCCGCATGGCCTCGGCGCCCTTGCCGCGATTGAGAAGTTCTTGCGCCTCGGCGCGCAGCCGGTCGCGTGCGGGCAACAGTTGGTCGCGTTCGGCCGGCGGCGCCGCTTCGATCATCGCCGCATGGCAAGCCAGCAAGACGCCGAGCACCGCCCAGCACGCGACCGCGCGCTGGCCCGTCACGATCGCTTGGCGACGGGCTAGGAAGCCCATCCTCCCCACACGGCGACCGCTCCGTGGCACTCGAAAATTGAGCGTGGCCAACGCACTATAGCCTGGTGCGCGGCGCGAGCGAGAGGTCAAAACCACGTTCATCTCCAATCTCCAGAAAGCACGAACGCCGCCCAGAAAAAGGGCGGCAGCGGGGCGTTGGGGTCGGGGGCGTCGTCGCCCAGGGCGAGGCCGCGGTTCCCTTTGTCGCGCATCATCCAAATCTGCGCCTCGCGCAGGGCGGCGAGCTTGCCCATTTTTTTGTCCCAGAGGTTTTCATAAAAGCGCTGCATGAGTGTGCTCGTCGCGCGGTCGGGCACTTTCCATAAGCTGGCGACCACCGTTTTCGCACCGGCCACCTGAAACGCGCGTTGCAGCCCCAGCAACCCTTCGCCGCCCGCCACTTCGCCCAGCCCGGTCTCGCACGCCGACAGCACCACCGTATCGACCTGCGAGAGATCGAGCGCCGAGACCTCCAAGGCCGTCAGGATGCCGTCGTCGTTGCCTTCCTCGGGCGTGGAGTTCGCTCCGGCGAAGGCCAAGCCGGAAAGGAGGCCGGGATGGACTGATACAGGCTTTGCCGCTGGCACGGTCGGCAGCGCCACGCCGGCAATCTTCATGGTCTCCGAAGTGGACGATTTGTCGCCGGCGGCGCGCAGGGCCGAGCCGATCGTCTCGGGAGCGAAAAAGCCGTGCGTAATCAGGTGCAGCCATTCGTGTTGGCCCGCCTGTTCGCGAAAGGCCTCTTCGGTCGCCGCGGCGCCTTCCAGCGTATCGGACTTCCCCTCGCGCACTTTCTTGAGATAGCGCCGCTCAATCGAAGCCAACTCCGCCTGCGCCGCCTCCAGCCGGTCGAACGACAGCAGCTTCCCCTCTTGCAGCCGGCCGGGAGCGCGCGAGTCGGCCGGCAAATCGGCCGACGCTCCTGGCGCGCCCGCGTCGCCCGCGTAGTCGATGTCGCCGGCCAGCAACAGTGATCGCGGCGCGCCCGGCGTGCGCAGGTCGTCAAGCAGATCCGGCAAAAGTTGGGGAGTTGGAATGACTGCCAACGGCCGCTCTTCAAGCAGGTACTCACCCGACTTCTGGCCCGGCAAAGCGCCC
>DASVGM010000283.1:0-8768 GCA_036379555.1 Pirellulales bacterium
TTTGGACCTTTCGGCATCACGACGGGCTGCTGACCGTTGCTTGCGCCGACCGGCTCCTGGGCGCGGCGTACGCCGACAAAGAGCCAAAGCACCCGTTGAGCATGGCGATCGATGAACACAAGATGGATAAATACCCTGGATGGTTCGTCGTTTTTTGGCGCTGCTGCGGCACGAGCGAGCCTCTGGAACTCAGCGGCTGGCGTCTCGAACAGCAAGGCAAAGCGCTTGTCTGCCGCGGAATCGCGGGCGCGGCATCGTCGTCGTATCACGCGCGCGAAGGGGTCGATGCCTGGATGCGCAACGCGCCGGCCGATCCGCGCGTCAGGGTAAGCTCGCACTTTTTGCGGCTGCGCATCGTTGGTCCCGAGGCCACTTACCAAGAGTGGATGACCGGGCGAGCCAAATGGATGGCCACGCAAACCATCCAAGACATGTTTGAACGCGACATGCCGCTAAGCTTCCTCAGCGCCTGGCTGGGTAAGGATCATCCCGGCGTCGCTTTGGCCTTGGAGGGGCTGGGTCTGCAACTGCACTGGGCGCGTAAAACGCAAGAAGGCGAGCCGCTGCTCGACCGCGCTTTGGCGATCACGAACGATTCGCTCGGACCCTGGCACCCCGATCACGCCTCAAAGCTCATGTCGTTGGCGCGGGTTTATCGTGAGACCGGCCGACTCGACAAGGCCGAGCCGTTGCTTGTGCAGGCACACGAGTCGATGGTTCAGGTGTTTGGATCGCGCAGCGGCCGGGCCGCCGCGGCCGCGCGCGATTTGGCGCTACTCTACCGCGACACCGGCCGCGTGGCCGAAGCGGAGACGCTGCTGCGCGAAGCGCTAAGCGTGGGCAGCGACACCTCGCTGCTCGACCGCGCCCTGATGCTGCCGGCCATCACTTGCCTGGCCGAAACTCAGTACCTGATGGGCGAGCGCGACAAATCGGAAAAGCAATGGCTGCTGGCCAGGCTGATCGTTCAGCAACTTGAGGAATCGCAAAACACTCTGGCCGCCGGCGAGACCTGGAGAGAGTTCGACGAGCGAACGTCGATCGCCCAAAAACTGCGCATCGACCATGCCCGCGTCGATGCCGCCTTGGGCTGGGTCAAGTTCCAAAGCGGACGGACGGACGAGGCGCGGGAATTGGCGCGGGCCGCGTTTCTTAAAATGGTCGATTTCTTCCGCATGTATGACAACCGGCCGTACGACATGAAATTCCAAGGCTGGAACAGCTCGCTGACGAACGTGCAGATTCCCAATTCGATTCTCCGTTTTGACACGCATGCCGACTATCGGCCCACCGCGATCCGCTTGGCCGAACTGTTCGCGTTGCTGGGCGACGAAGTACCGGCGCTACGCTCGATCGAGATCACGGATCGTCTTTACGGCATCAGCGAATATGACCTTGCCACGTTGTGCCGCGTCATGGCCAGGCTCACCCAAGCCAATCCACGCGCGGCCACGTTTCTTTACAACCCGGTGCTGGATCGCAAGGTGTTGGAAGTGATCTATGATCGCGGTCCCAAAGACGTGCCGCCGGATGTTTACTGGCGGCAACAGGCGCTCGATAAACTCGAAAAATCCGCGGGCCGTGAGCATCCCGACACCATCGGCGTTTTGCTCGGCCAGGCCCGCCGCGCATGGCGCATGCGAGGTCCGGAAGCGGCGGCCGAAACGCTGCGCGACGCCTGCGAGCGAGCCTTGGCGTTGTCTGACCGCGTTGTTTCTGGCCTGCCCGAAGCGCAAGCCTACATGTATCTCGAGGCCAACCGACCGCCGGCCGATCTCTTGTTGTCGTGCTATCGCGCCGCCGAGTCACCGGACCCGCGCCGCGCCTATGAGGCCGTTTGGCGCGGCAAGGCGCTCGCCACACGGCAACTCACGGCGCGGCGCGATCTCTTGCGGGCGGCGGCCGACCGGCCTGATCTCGCACAGTTGACTCGCGACTTGCAAGCGGCACGCCAACAGTTGGCCTGGCTTAGCTTGGCGCCGCCGTCGAGCGACCCGGCCGAGCGCGATCGGCAGATGAACGATGTGGCCGCTCGCAAGGAGCAACTCGAAGGCGACCTGGCGCGGCGGAGCGCCGCCTTTCGCCAGGCGCATGACGCTCAAGGCGCGGGGGTTGAAGAAATGGTGCGTCGCTTGCCCAAAAGGACCGCCGTGGTCGACCTGATTGAACGCACGCGGTGGGCCCCGCCGGAAGGCGCCACGCCGTGGAGCCAAACGCCCTCGTACGACGCCTTTGTACTGACGGCCGCGGAGAGCGAACCGGGCTGGTCGGCCGTCTGGCTGCCGCTGGGCGACGCCGAGCCGATCGACGCGCTATTGGACTCCTGGCTGGCCGGCCTGCGCGTACAAAGTCGTCCCGACGCCAGCGCCGCCGCACAGTTGCGCCGCGCGCTGTGGCAACCGCTTGAAGCGGCGCTCGCCGGCTGCGAGCGTGTGATTGTCATACCCGATGGCCGGCTCGCGCTGGTGCCTTGGGCGGCGTTGCCGGGCCGCCGGGCGGGTTCTTACTTGATTGAAGATTACGCGTTGGCGGAGGCGCCTTACGCGCAATCAGTCGCGCGGCTGCTGAGCGAGACGGCGCCATCCGGCGGCGGCTTTCTGGGGCTTGGCGGCGTTGATTACGGCGGCGGGGGCAAATGGAAATTTTTGCAGGGATCGGCCAGCGAGATCGAGGAGATCGCGGCATTGCGACGGGCCAAGGACACGCTACGTCTGTCGGGCGGCGCCGCCACAAAGCCCCGGTTGCTTGAGTCGTTGCCCGGCCGCCGCTACGTTCATCTGGCGACGCACGGCGAATTCCTCGACCCCGGCGCCAAACCGCCGGTCGCCGCGCCGCGGCATGACGGCGGCGCCGCGGCGGCGTTTGACGTTTCGGCGCGAAATCCCCTCTTGCTCTCGATGCTGGTGCTGGCCGGGGCGAATCAGCCCGCCAGGACGGACGAGCACGGGCTGCCCGTCGGCGGCGATAGTTACTTAACCGCCGAGGAAGTCATTGGCGCCGACCTGACTCAGGCGGAACTGGTGGTACTCTCGGCGTGCGAGACCGGCCTGGGCAAAGTGCGCGGCGGCGAAGGCGTATTCAGTTTGCGGCGCGCCTTTGCCATCGCGGGAAGCAAAGCGGTGTTGGCCAGTCTCTGGAAGATTCCCGACGGCGCGACGAGCGCCTTGATGCAACGGTTTTATGAAAACCTGTGGGACAAGAAGATGGGCAAGCTCGCCGCTCTGCGCGAGGCGCAGCTTTGGATGTTGCGCGAGGTGCCCAAAGACGCCAAGCTGCGCTCGGCGGCCACCCGCGGACTCAACCTGCCGGACGCCGCGCCGGAGATTTCCACCACCGAGCTGCCCCCTTATTATTGGGCCGCGTTTGTACTTTCTGGAGATTGGAGATGATGACCATGAATCGAGTATCTGACAACCAAAGGCGGCTTGCGGCTCGCGAGTCTCGCGCCTGTGCGGCCAAATCAACGCCGGCCGGCGACCACCCCCGTTCCGGCGGTCGCACAAGAGGAGGATGGCCTTCCCAGGCCGTCCGGTCAATTCGGGACGGCCTAGGAAGGCGGTCCTCCGGCCGGTGGACGCTCTTTTTGTTCGCCATCCTGCTCGCCTCGCGATTCGCCGCGCCGGACGTGCCGGCGGCAAACGCCGCGGAAAACGCGGGCGACAAGGGACGCAAGTTCGCCCTGCTGGTGGGCTGCACGAAATACGATCATCTGCGCGGCGATCGCTGGCTCAAAGGCCCCGCCAACGACGCCGTGCTCTTGCGCCGCGTGCTCGTCGAACGCTATGGCTTTCCCGACGCCAACATTACCCTGCTCACCGAAGACGCGGGCAAGTCGAACCGCCCCACGCGCGAACATATCGTCCGCGAGTTCGAGCGGCTGATCGCGCAGGCGCAGGTCGGCGATCAGGTGGTGGTGCTGCTGGCCGGACACGGCAGCCAGCAGCCCGATCGACCCGATGCCAAGCTCAACGATCCTGAGCCAGACGGACTCGATGAAATCTTTTTGCCGGCCGATATCGACAAGTGGGAAGACGCCAGCGCGGCGGTCGTCAACGCCATCGTCGATGACGAAATCTTCGCATGGACTCAGGCCCTGATGAAAAAAGGGGCCTCATTGTGGATCATTTTTGATTGCTGCCACTCCGGCACCGCTCTGCGCGGCGGCGGCGACGAAACCGCGCGCGAAGCCTCGCCTGAGGGCGACCTGGGCATTCCCGCGGCGGCGTTGCGACGGGCGGCCGAACGAGTCGCACCGGCCAAAGCGGCGGCCGAGGCCGCCTTCGACGTGGAAAGCGCCGCCGGGCATGTCGTCGCCTTCTATGCCTCCCAGCCGCAAGACATGGCGGTGGAGTTGGCCATGCCGCCGACCGGCGGCGCCAGCGAGAAACAGCAGCACGGGGCGTTCAGCTTCGCGCTGTGCAGCGTGTTGAGCGAGCCGGGCGCCGCCTCGCTCACGTATCGCGCTTTAGGCGATTTGATCTGGGCGAGATACAAGGTCTGGCGGCGAGCCAGCCTCTCGCCCCCCTTCATCGACGGCACCGATCTCGACCGGCAGGTGCTCGGCGCCGGTCGCGGCCGCTTTCAGTTTCGCGTTGTTTCAGGCGATGCCGGGCGCGGCTGGAGAATCAACGGCGGCGCGGTGCATGGGCTGACGCCTGGCGCCATCCTTGAGGCGCGTGGCCCGGCCGGCGGCGGAAAGCCGCTGGGCCACGTGCGTGTAGTCCGGCTCGATATCGCCGAGGCGCGGGTCGAACCGTGCGCCTATGCCGATGCCCCCAAGCCGGACCACCTGCCGGCCGGCGCCGTGTGCGAACCGGTCTTTGCCGAATTCGGCGACCTGCGTTTGCGCGTCGCGATCGATCTCGACGGTGCCGACGCCGCGGCGCGGCAGTCGCTGGTGAAACTCGCCGACGACCTGGCGAAGCGCTCGCGCGAGCCCAAGGCGATGTTCGCCCTCACCGTGCTGACCGACGCCGAGTGGGTCGTGCGAGCTCGGCCTAATGGCCTGGAGCTTTTGCCGAAAGACGCGGCGCTCGTCATCGATGAAGCGAAGCTGCCGCCGGGAACGCCGCGGTTTAATCTGGGCGGCCCGGAGACGGCGGCTGAGGCCGAAGAGCATATCGGGCGGATCTTCCGCGCGCAAAACCTGCTGGGTCTGGCCGGCGGCGCGAGCGGCGAAACCGGCACGGTGGACCTTGTATTGGAAACCATTCGTTACCGCGACGGGCGCGACCGTCAGGGGCAAGTGGTCGCCTTCGAGGGGGCCGGCCCGCGATTTCAAGCGGGCGATCTCATCGGCTGGCGGATCACCAATCACGGGCGAGAAGCGGTGGATGTCACGTTGCTTTACATCGACAGTCAGTTCGCCGTGCAAGCGGTGTTTCCGCGCCCGCGGGCGGTGGGAGTGAACAACCGGCTGGCGGCGGGCGAGAGCTACTCGGTGCCGCCGGTGGAGGTGACCGACGACACCTTGGGACAGGAGCATCTGGTGGTCATCGCGGTGCCGGGCGAAGGGCCGCAGCGTGATTTCCGCTGCCTGGCCGAGCCGAACCTGGCCTCGGCGCGGGTCCAAACGCGCGGCGGAGCGAACGCACTTGAATCGCCCTTGGGCAAGTTGCTTGAGTACGCCGCGTTCAACGAAGGTGAAGCGACTCGCGGCATGCGCCGCGTGGAATTGGACGAAAGCCGCCTGATGCTGGTTTCCTGGACGGTCGAATAGAGTATGCTATAGTGCTAGCGCGAACGAGACCGCGAACTTTGGCACTGAGTCATGCAAGACAGCAACAGTTGGTTGGGCCGGCTGGCGGCCGGCGACATGAACGCCGCTGAAGACTTGTGGCGGCATTTTTTCACGCGCCTGCACGCCTATGCCGAAACGCGGCTGCGGGGCTTGCCGCCGGGCCTGGGCGAGGCCGACGACGTGGCGATGAGTGTCTTCAAAAGCGTTTGCCGCATGATTCAAAGTCGCACTTTGCCCTCCGTTCGCGACCCCGAACACCTCTGGCCGTTTTTAGCCGTGATCGCCGCGCGCAAGGTCGCCCGGTTGGTGCGGCGGGCGCGGCCGAATCGCCAGGGACGGCAGATTCGAGAATCGGATCTTGGCCCGCTTGACGTGGCTGATGATGAGGTGCCGCTGCTCGACAAGACCATCGGACGCGAACCGTCGCCGGAGCTTGTCGCGGCGATGCGCGATTTGTGGGCGGAACTTTTCCACCGTCTGGAAGCCGGCGCCGATGGCGTCCAGCTCCGGGCCATCGCCGAACTGTGGCTGCAAGGGCAAACCGTGCCGCAAATCGCGGCCGTGGTGGAGATGTCGGAGCGCACGATCGCGCGAAAGTTGCAAAAGATTCGCCGCCTGGCCCGTGAGTTAGGCGGCGAGGGGCCGGATGAAACGGACAAATCGCCGACAAGTTGACATGCCGGCCGCGAAGAGCGGCATTTCCTTAATGGGGATGCCCCCCGACAAGAAACGAGGTTGACGGTTATGGCTGAATTGAATCGGGCTTCTTGGTGGGCGTTGTATGATTGCTGGGCGCTGGCGCGCGTGGAAGCGTTCGACTGCGCGGCCGATGAGTTTGAAGCCGGGTGGCGACGCGGCGAAGACCCTCCGGCCGGCGACTTTCTCCTGCGCGCCATGCCCGCTGAGCGGCCGTTCTGGCTGGCCGAGTTTCTGGCGATCGAAATGCTCGCGCGGCGCGGCCGCGGTGAATCCCTCGACCAAGACGGGTTTCTCCAGCGTTACCCGGACGATGCCGATTCCGTCCGGCGGGCCTGGTCTGAAACCTTCGCCGAGCCGCCGGCCGCCCCGACGCGCACGCTCGTCGAACGTCCGGAACCCGCGCGCGAGCGTCTACTGCGCGATCGCGAGCTTTTGGACGGTCGCTACATGATTGACCGCTTTGTGCGGCGCGGCGGCATGGGTGAATTGTACCAGGGGCACAGCGTCGACCGCGGTTTCACTTTCGCCTTCAAGGTGCTCGACGTGCGAAAGAATTCAATGCCAGAACACGGCGAAGATGATGCCGAAAGCAGGCGCACGGCTCTGGCTCGCTTTTTGCGCGAGATGAACATTCTCGCCGTCCTGCGCCACCCGAACCTCGTGGCGTCCATCGAATTGTTAAGACTCGCTCACCTTCCGCCCGTCATCGTCATGGATTGGGTTGACGGCAAAAACCTGCAAACGCTGGTCCACGAAGGCGGGCCGCTTCCGGTGACGGAGGCCTGCGAGATCGCGCGGCAAGCCGCCGACGGGCTGGAACATGCCTGGCGAAAATATGAACTGGTGCATCGCGACGTGAAGCCTTCAAACATCATGCTCACGCCGCAGGGCGAAGTCAAAGTGCTCGATTTTGGCCTGGCGCGGACGCCCTCGCGCAGTGTACACGGCGGCGATGAGCAACTCACCGCCGGCGACATTCGTATGGGCACCATCGACTACATGGCGCCGGAGCAATGGGAAGACCCGCGCCAGGTGTCATCGCCGGCCGATGTTTATAGCCTGGGCGTCACGCTGTTTTTTTTGTTGACCGGCAAGACCCCCTTCACGATTGGCCACTCGTCGCCGCCGGAACCGCTGCGGTTGCGTCAAGCGCATGCGGTGCTGGCGCCGCCCAAAGTGAGAGATTGGCGGCCGGAAGTTGACGTTCGCCTGTCGCGGTTGATCGACCGCATGTTGGCCAAAGAACCCGCCAACCGACCGACGCTCGTTGAACTGCTGAGCGAGTTGCCGGACTGGTCGGCCGGGGCGGAACTGCCGCGGCACTTTTCCTCCGTCGTCGCGGACGAGAAAAACAAACGACGCGGCCGCGCCTTTTGGACGCGACGGCGCATTCTGCTGGCCGCCTGCGGGTTTTGTGGCGGCGGCACGGCCGCCTTGGCGACCGTCTTTCGCGGGCGGATTCTGCCGCCGCCGGAACTGACGGGCTTCCATCTGACGCTCTATGAAGCGGCGACCAAAACAAAACCCGAGCAAGCGCTCGGCGCCATTGGCAACCAGATTGAAGACGTGCCGGCGGCGGGCCTGGTGCGGCTCGACCTGGCGCTGAACGCGGCGTGCCACGTCCAACTCTTCACGGCCAACTCGGATGGCGACTTGCAGTTGCTCGCCGCCTCCGCGGCGGATCGCTCCGCCGCGGAAGGCGACCTGGGCCGCGTGCGCGCCCTTTCGTTTCCGCGGCAGGGACGCTGGAAACTGTGCGACGCCGAAGGGCTGCAAGCCTTTGTGCTGATCGCCAGTCGCGATCCCTTGCCGGCGTTTGACGCCTGGCGCGCGAAGCAGCGCTTGAATCAGCTTTGGTCGGGCGCGGCCGATCGGGTGGGCGTCTGGAAGACGCAGGCCGGCGCCATTCTGCCCGTGCATGCCGACGACATCACGCCGCGCGGCGGCCAAGTCGAGTCGAACGTGCCGGCCGGCTTGCAGCGTTTTTGGGACGGAATTCGCCGCGCTCTGCCGCCGCGCGCCACGGCGGAGTTGATGGCCTTTTCGGTGTCTTGAAGTACGTCGCGGCGCCAAATCGACTTCATGCGGGAGTAAATGAGGCGGCATGGTCGGCTTCTCGCATCGCGGCTGGGGTTTACTAGCCCAGACGCTGCCAACCTACGACATGCCCAAGTTCGACGGGGCAACCAGTGCGAGGTCAGGGCCGAATGGGCCGCTTCAAAACGCACCGAGATGAGAAGAAGGTCGCTCCGCGACAACGGAAAGCGGCGATAAATCGCACGCACTCCAAGACCTCGCCAAGTCACTACGTCACCGGCAATGCGCCGGA
>DASVGM010000284.1:0-5424 GCA_036379555.1 Pirellulales bacterium
CAAACAACACCGCGTAACCGCGCGTGGCGAAGAACTGCGCCTCCGCCCGCCACCCCGCGCGCATTTGCGAAGTCGGTCCACCATGAATCAGCGCGATAAGCGGCGGCCGGCCGACGCCTTCATAACGATCGTTGAACGGCCTGTAAAACAGGCCGTGCGCTTGCTCGCCGCCGGCCGTGGTCCACGAGATCGCCTCGCACGAGGCCAACGCCGCCGCCGGCACGGTTTCGCCGGTCGCGCGCGCCAGCACCCGCGTCGTTTGGCCGGCAACATCGTAACGGACGACGCGCGGCGGCGCTTTTGGATTGCTGGCGATGAGTGCCACTTGCGCCGCGACGGGCGAAGCCGCCAAATAGCTCACTTCGCTATAGTCGGCCAAACCCTCGATCGGCTGGATGGCCCCGGAGGCGACGTCGATCATTTGCAATCGGTGATAACCCCGCGCGCCGGCTGCCGCGATGAGCCTGCCATCCGTTAAAACCGCGTAGGTTCGCATATCTTGCACCCAAGCCGGCAGTGCCAGTTCGGTTCCATTCGGCGTGAGCCAGCGTGTTTCGCCCGTGGCAAGCTCCTGCGCCGCGATTCGGCCCCAGCCGGTTTCGTCGGAGACATAGAGAAGCTGGCGGCCGTCTCGGGCAAACTCTGGCTGAAAGATGGCGATGTCGTCGCCGCCGGCGACCGCGCGCTCGTTGGTCAGCCGCGGCAATTCGCCATCCACGACCTCCGCGACGAACAATCGCGTTGCGTCCCAGGGCATGTTTGGATGGTTCCAGGCGACCCAGGCCAGTCGTTTGCCATCGGGGCTGAATCGTGGCTGCATGTAAAAATCGTCGCCCGACGCCAAGATGCGCGGCCAATGCCGGCCTTGGGTATCGACCACGGCCAGGCGATCGTAGGGATCGTCGTGGTGGACGTAAACCAGCCAGCGACCGTCTGGCGAAACCACCGGCGCGGCCGCCTTGCCGAAGGCCGGCGTGATGGGCGCGGCGCCGCCGCCGGCCAAGGATTGGCGAAAAATGCGGCCCGACTTATGGACCACGAAATAGACGTCGCCGCCGTGGACGGTGAAATCGCCGCCGCCATAGCCCACCTCCGCGCGCACGCTCAACTCGCTGTTGAGATCGCGCGGCGCGTCGTCGCCGGTTTGCGCCACCAGCACGCCGCGGCCGGAGCGTCCCTCAAGCCACACGACGGTTTGCCCATCGCTGTCCCAGGCGACGCCATCCAGCCGCCGTCCCTCGGCCAGGCTGACAGGCGAAATCGGGCTGCTCCACAATCCATATTGCCGGCGTTGTTTGGTCATGTTGCTCTCGGAGATTGGTAACGAACACTGAGGCGGCCTCCATCTTAACGCATGGGCGCGGTTGCGCGGGAGAGGGCCGCCTTGATCGCGGTCATTGCCGTGTCGCGGCGACGGCACGGCAGAGCATGCCGGCCGGCGCCGCAGACGAAAAACATGTCATCTATGCGTTTTTCGTGTCATCTATGTTGACAGTTTGGCGCTTGTAGCCCCCGCCTTCGCAATGGCCGGACTCTCGCTTGCCAAGGTGTTTGTTGAAGATGCCCTCGGCTTGCCCGAGGGAGTTTTCACGTTGGCCGTCTACACCGGCGGCCTTCCCCCAAACCCCCGATTCTCCGCCTCTTGGCCGCCTGCGGCGGCCAAGCGGCGGAAAATCGGAGAAGGGATTGGTGGCAAATGCCCGTGTAGACGGCCAACGTGATTCTCCACCCGGCAAGCGGGTGGCATCAACGGTCCAACGCCGCCACGACGAAACGAAGTAACAACTGTCAACCCTTCATGTTGCGATTTGAGACGGTGCCCACCGGTGAATAATCCGGGCTGGCGGTCAATTCGCGAGGGACGGAATATAGTTGTCTTCTATTTGATCCGCGTTTTGATCCGCCTGTGATCAGCTCTTTATCGCTTGAACCGGACAACCATTCTCATCGGCTGATTGTTAAAGTCGAGTTATGGAGGAAAACCTATGAGCATTGAGTTCCCGTCGGACCTCGAATCATTCGTCAATCAGCGCGTGGCAAGTGGAGCTTATTCCAGTCAAGACGACGTCATTCGGGCTGCGTTTTCCCTGTTGAACGAACGTGAGCGGTTGATACAGGAGATCCAGGCCGGCTTCGCGCAGATCCACGCCGGGCAATTCACTGAATACACCGCCGACTCGCTGGCGATTTTCGTGGCGAATATCCGCGCGAAGTGCGCATGAATGAACGATTATCGCGATGGCAGGTCCGGCATGCATAGTTCGATTAAACGCGATTCCCGAAGGGCATGTGTTTGATATGATTGATGCCGTACTCGCTCGCCGCGCTGAAGTCGTAAATCGCACCCGAAAAGGCCGCGTCTGGGAAATCTGGATTGGCGGACGCCCCGTGCATGTCTCGACAAACTACGGTCCTCGATCGCTCGAAAACGCAATCTTCTTGCCATCGGGCGACCAGACCGCGTCGCTGTTGTGGCGCGAAAACTGGCCGGGCACCAGCGCGACATCCTGGGAAGCGATTTCAAGCAGTTGTATCCGTCCCTGCCCATTCAATGTGCTGCTGAACAGCAGCTTCGTTCCGTCCGGAGACCAATCCGGTTGAGGATTGATTTCGCCCAATTGCGACGCGCGCGGCAGTTGACCCGCGGCGGCGTTGATAATCGCCAACTCGTGCTTTCCGCCGCGGCGGCCCGCGAAAACAATTTGCTTGCCGTCGGGCGACCACGAGGCGCCCGAAATGTCATCGTAACCACGTTCCACAATCCGCGTGCGCTCAAGCGTGACAATGTCGAATATGTAGGCGCTGGGGAAGCCCTCGTCACCGCTGGTGTAGACAAACTTTTCACCGTCAGGCGACCAGCGCGGGCGAGCTCCCGGACTGAGCCATTCGCGGCCGCTGCCGTCGGCGTTCATCACCCAGACGCCTTCTTTCACACCGGCCTTAGCATTCGGCACGAAAAACAGCAATTGGCCGTCGTCGGGCGAAAAGCAGGGCGTGTTGCCCGGCCCCAGGTCGGTTGACTTCTCAGCATCGAGCGCCTGCGCATGAATGTGCGTCTGGGAAAAATCGAAACTGGCCGGCGTTACGTCATAGGCCAACCGTTTGCCGTCGCGCGACCAGGTGGGCGAGCCGCAAAAACTCTCATCGAGCCGGGTGATTTTCTTCACGTCGCCGCCGTCAGCCCGCATGGTGTAAATGGCCCAGCGATATTGAGCCTGCGCGATCGCCGGCCAACAAACAAACACGAGCAAGAGTACCGAAGCCACGCGGAAGAGCCAAGGGAAACGCATTTCTATAACCTCCGAATCGTAAATCGCATTTTAGTCCGCCGCCGCCATGCAAGCCAGGGCGGAAGAAAGGTCGCTCCGCGACGAATGAAAGCGGCGATGAATCGCCGCACTCCAAGATGACTCCGGCCGCTGACTTCTGAATTGCCGGCAACAAAACATGGTTACGATACTGCACGCGGGCGGGAATGAGGCGCCTTTACGCAATCGAGTAGGATGGCCTTCCCAGGCCGTCACCCTGGCTGGTGACGGGCCAGGAGGCCCATCCTCCGCTGGCACCGATTGTCTCATTCCAGCCCGCGTGCAGTATATAATGATGGACCTGTAGCGGGCGGCGCGACCGTCTGTAAAACATGGAAAGCGAAATAGGTAAGATCATCGTGACGGCTAGTCTGATCAACCGGTTGAGATCGAGCCGGCGGGCTTTCCGCGACCTGTTGACGCGCCGGCCCTCTTGGTTTGCTGTGCTGGCGATGGGGCTGCTGCTGGCGCCTTTGGTTGGTTCGCCGCGCGGCGATGGCCGCCCGGATGTCATCAAGATCGTGTCGAGTTTGCCGCGCACCGGAAGCGTGAAGTTACAGACCGATTCCATCGTCAGAGGCATTCGGCTGGCGTTCGACGAAGCCGACTGGCGGGCAGGCGCCTTCCGAATTGAGTATGCGGATTGGGACGACGCCACGGCGGCCGCGGGCCAGTGGACCGCCGAGGCTGAAATCGCCAATGCCAATCGCGCGGTGCTCGATCCCGACGTGATGATCTATCTGGGCACCTACAATTCCGGCGCGGCGAAGATTTCCATGCCCAGCCTGAACCGCGCCGGTTTGCTCATGCTCAGCCCGGTCAACACCTGGCCGGGACTGACCAAGCCGGGCCGCGGCGATCCGGGCGAACCTGACATTTATCGGCCGACCGGGCGCGTGACCTTCGCGCGCGTCGTGCCCACCGACGATTTACAGGGACCGCTGGGCGCCGAATGGGCGCGCGAGTTGGGCGCCAAACGCGTCTACGTGCTTGACGACACCGAGGTTTACGGCCGGGGCATCGCCACGCTCTTCGCCCAACGCTGTCGCGAAATCGGCGTTGCCGTGCTGGGCCACGAGAGCATCGATGCCAAGGCCCCGGAATTCAAATCGCTGATGACCACCATCAAGACCCTGCGGCCCGACTTGGTTTATTTTGGCGGCACCACTCAAACCAAGGCCGGCCAGTTGGCCAAAGACATGACGGCCGTCGGCCTGACGTGCAAGCTGATGGTGCCCGACGCTTGTATGGAAGAAGTCTTCCTGCGCTCGGCGGGCGCCGAGAACCTGAACGACCGCTGTTACGTCACCTTTGGCGGGCTGCCGCCACAACATTTGACCGGGCCGGGGCGCCGCTTTGTCGAAAACTATCAGACGCGTTATGGCGGCCTGCCGGAAGTTTACGCCATTTATGGCTACGAAGCCGCCAAAGTGGCCCTGACCGCCATCGAGCGTGCCGGCAAAAAGAACCGCCGGGCGATTTTGGCAGCCTGCCTCGCGCTACGCGACTTTGACTGCGGAGCGCTCGGTGTATGGTCGTTCGACGCCAACGGCGACAGCACGCTCCGCGGCCTTTCCGGCAGCATCGTGCGAGACGGCCGCTTTCAATTCATCAAAGCGTTTGGTGCTCCCGGCGATCAGAAATGAGGCGTTTGTCGCGAACGCTCTCCCTGGCGATTCCGGCTGTCTTGGAGTGCGGCGATTCATCGCCGCTTTCATCCGTCGCGGAGCGACCTTCTCTCCGACCGCGCAAGCCCGGTTTATTCACCGGACCCGGTGGACGCAGTGCATACTGCGTAGCAGAATTCGCCACCGTCTCAAGTTCACGCTTTTCAAGGGTTTCAAAGTTGACAGTTGGCACTCGTAGCCGGCCTGTGCAATTGGCAGACTCCGGCTTGCCAACGTGTGTGTTGAGAAGAGGCCCTCGGCTTGCCCGAGGGAGTTTTCACGTTGGCCGTCTACACCAGCGGCCTTCCCCAAAACCCCGATTTTCCGCCGCTTGGCCGCCTTCGGCGGCCAAGCGGCGGAAAATCGGAGAAGGGGTGGGTGGCAAATGCCCGGTGTAGACGGCCAACGTGATTCTCCACCCGGCAAGCGGGTGGCATCAACGGTCCAAC
>DASVGM010000285.1:0-3826 GCA_036379555.1 Pirellulales bacterium
CACGCCAAAACGCGCCACCACCAGGCCATAATGATGCAGCAACAATTGGCGTTCTTCGCTCCAGGCCAGGTCGGGCGGAACCGGCTCGGCACGCAAGGCCGCCGCCGCCTGACGAAAAAGCCACGGTTTGCCCAACGCCGCGCGCGCGATCATCACTCCATCGACGGCGTAACGGCGAAACGCCTCCACCACCTTTTCCGGGCGGTCGAGGTCGCCATTGCCGATGAGCGGAATCCGCCGCAGATGTTCTTTCAACGCGGAAATGCGCTGCCAGTCGGCGGACCCCTGAAAGAAGTCTTGCGCCGTGCGGCCATGAACAGTGAGCGCCGCGCCGCCGGCGCCTTCGACCGCTTGCGCCACGTCGGCCGCGGTGATGCAATCGCGCGTGCAACCCAGCCGAATCTTGGCCGTGACCGGAGTGGGAGCGCAGGCCGCCGCCACGCGCTCCACAATCCGCCCCACGCGGTCAGGGTCGCGCAACAGGTACGAACCACTGTGAGCGGCGACGGTGATTTGCTTGACGGGGCAGCCAAAGTTGATGTCCACCACGCTCACGCGAAACTCATGCGCCAACGCGGCGCCCACTTGCGCCAGGATGGCGGGATCGTTGTCCCAGATTTGCACCGCCAACGGCCGCGCCTCGTCTTTGACGCCCCACAACCGGTCGGGCAATTCTCCGCGCCGTTCTTCCTGCGACAAAAACCCCTTGGCGCTGACCATTTCCGTGGCCTGCAAGCCCACGCCGCCAAACTGCCGCACAATTTGGCGATAGGCGTAATTGGTGAAGCCCGCCATCGGCGCCTGCAAAATCGGCGGGTCGACAACGATGGAGCCAATCTTTAGCGGCGGCGGGTGGGACATCTTTCACTCCGCGTTCATCTTAGGCCAAATGCGGGCTCTTGCCAACTTGGTTACGGTTGTCGCTGCAATTCAGGCGTAAATGGCCGGCACGGCCCGGTCATATCGCGGGCCGTCTCACGCGATGCCGCCCGGCCCGCCCCGCGTTTTTCGGCGCAACGCGTCTCAACGCGTCTCAACGCGGCCCTACACCGCACCCGTCTCCGCACAAAAACGCCGCCTGCAGAATTATTCTTCGGTGGGGGGCTTGACAAGCTGGACGTGCCTCGTATGCTAGGCGACACTCGCTCGGCCGATTGGCCCTGCGGGTTTGCTTGCCATTGCTCCTCCGGACAGAAGAGGCAATTCCGATGGGGGATCGTGATGTATAACGCGGAACAATTCTCTCGACGGCTTGCCGCCCACGTTCGCGCTCGGTCTAAACAGCGCAGCGCTCTTTCGCTCTTTCGCTCTTTCGCTCTTTCGCTCTCGCTGCGCGCATTTGGTGTAAGGGCGGTATCTTCCTCGCGCTCCCTCCGGACCCGCAAGCGGGTGCTCCGGGCCGGGGTGAGGGCATGCCGCCCCGCTCTTTCGCATTGCTCAGCAAATCTTGGAGTGCGTGCGATTCATCGCCGCTTTCCTTTGTCGCGGAGCGACCTTCCTTCCTACTCCGCTTGTCTGCGACCGGCCAACCAGGCCATCGTCTCGCATCGCCTTCGTGGCGCATCGCGAGAAAGGTCTCGCGCGCCTCAGTCCCGCCGTTCGCGCACGCCGCAAGGCGCGCATCGCATTTCGTCGGCCCGCGCCGGCAGTTCTCCTTTCTCCTTCCCGCAATCGCCCAACCATGAGGGTTCGTCCATGTTTCACATCGTACGCCGCTGGTTCAGCCTGGAAGTGCTTTTCCGCCCGTTGCGGTCCAGAAAACGCCGTCCCTCACGCCATCTGAGCGGCCGCGAGGCGTTTCTCCGAACGCTTGAAAAGCTGACGTTCGAGTCGCTCGAAAGCCGCCAAATGCTCTACGGCTACATCGACGCCCAGAACGACCCAATGTACGGCGGCGGAGACACCGTACTCAACACCACGCCGTTCACCGTCGCCGCGCCGGGCGTGCTGGCCAACGACACCGGCGGCACGGCGCCGCTCACGCCGCACCTCGCCAGCCAGCCCGCTCATGGCAGCATCACCCTCAACAGCGATGGCTCGTTCACCTATACCGCCGCGCCCGGCTACACCGGTCCCGATTCTTGCACCTATTACGATACCGATTCAGAGGGAGACCCCAGCAGCACCGCCACCATCTTCTTCACTGTCTACGCCGGAGCGCTCTCTGACGTCGACCAAACCAAGCTCCCCGCCGACACGCTGAGCGTGCCCAGGCAGATTCTCGGTACTTCGTCGGGCCAGCCCGGCACCGCCGACAACCTCTCGCTGGTCTACCATTCCAGTACCGCCCAACCGACGCAAACGCTCGAACAAGACTGGCAGCTCTCCCTGCCCGGCGGTACTTCGGATGAGCTTCAAGTGCTGGGAAGCATCAATGGCTTGCAACCGGCCGCCGCCTATGTCAACACCAGCAGCCTCTCGCAGAATAACCCCGTCATTCGTCTCTCGGTCGAGGTCGATACCTCGTCGCTGCCCACCGGCCGCTACGCCGATTCGCAAACCGTCAACACGATGGTTTCGCAAGGCAACATCCCCATCAGCACACTCGACGGCGCGGTGAACGTCGTCAACGATCAATCCAGCCCGTTCGGCGCCGGTTGGGAAATGCCCGGCCTTTATCATCTTTATCAAAACACCGCCGCCAACGTGCCGGCCGGCGTGCTGCTCACGCCGGGCGACGGCACAGGCTGGTACTTCACTCAAGCCGGCGGCAACAGCTATTCCAGCCCCAACGGGCCCTTCGCCTTCGACACCCTCACCAGTCTTTCCGGCGGAGGCTGGCAACTTGTGGACAAGTTCGGCACAACCTACACCTTCAATTCCTCCGGCTACCTCACCAGCACCGAACTGCGCACCACGGCCACCACCGACTACGGCTGGGCCGGTTCCGACCTGACTTCCATTACCGACCCCTTTGGGCGATCAGTGGAACTGGCGTACTCCAACGGCGTTTTGAGTACGATCACCAACTATGCCGGCTCGGTTTGGTCGTTCGGCCATAGCGGCGGCGCGACGCTGACCAGCATCACCGAGCCGGCCGTCGCCGCCGGCTCGCCAGAATGGACCTTCGGCTACAACGCCAACCTCATCAGCAGCGTCCACGACCCCAACCAAAACGCCTCAGACTACGCCTTTAACCAATACAACAACCTCTCCGGCGACACGCTGCCTGGCGGAGCGGGTGAAACGTACGGCAGCGAGCAAAACTACGGCTACGGCGGCCCCAATCAAGGCCAAAACACCAACGCCGTGCTGGCCTCGTCCGTCTATAACAGCACGACCGACGCCAACGGCAACACCAGCTACGATCAAACGAACCAATTTGGGGAAGTTACAACCTATGTCAGCCCGTACGGCGACGTAACCACCTATCAGCGGAACGCCAACGGGCTGGTGACGCAACTGACGCAGCCTCCGCCCGCGACGGGCGACGCCGCGCCGGTCACCGATTTTACCTATGACACGCTGGGCAACCAGACATTGGCCACCGGGGCGCAGCCCAGTTACGGCACAACCGTCTACAACGCCTTCAGCGAACCTGTCAGCTTCACCAATACCTCGGGCGACGAGTGGGTTTGGTCGTATGACACGCATGGAAACCTTGTTTCCAAAACGCTCCCCAGCGGCGACACCACCTCCTACACGGTCGATACGCTGGGCAATCGCCTAACCATGACGCAACCGGCGCCTAATTGGACAGCGCCACTTTCGCTCTGCCGCCGGTCGTAAACGACGCGGGCGTAAGGGCATTGGTTTACGGTCGGCCAAGGCCATCAAGGCATGATTTTATCCGATCGGGGTCGATTCCCAAGTCATGTAGTTTGGC
>DASVGM010000286.1:0-4620 GCA_036379555.1 Pirellulales bacterium
CGCCTTCATGAACGACGCTCTGCGCTTCGATGCGTACCTCTACGAGGGGGACAAGAACAGTTGCCAGATCGTCGCTTATCACAACGACCAGACGGTGACGGTGGCCGCGAATTGCAAGCCGGTGATCGGTGGCGAATTCGCTCCGCCGTCGCGCGCATGGCATGAATTCAGGGGCGCGTCGCCGGCCGAGTTGGTCGCACATTTGAAAGGACTAGTACGGGAGAAAAAGGTGGTGCATATCGACGCGGCTGGCTGCAAGCCGCGTTTCGTCGAAACATTGAATCGCGCCGATCATGAGACGGGCCAACTCGCCCTGCGCGTGCTGCAAACGCCGACCGTCCTGATCGACGGCAAGCCTCCGCGCTGGGAGCGAGTCGGGTGTTATTTCGATTTCGCCGGGGCGGGCTATAAACAGCCGAGCTTTTCCACGGACAATTGGGTGTGCGACTGGCAAAAACGATTTGCCGAGGCCGGCAGCAATCCGCCCGACAGCACGAACGACGCGCTCCACGCCGCCGTGTGGTTAGTGGCCGCGAGCCATTTGCAGTTCGCTTCGGCTCCCACCGCCGATGCACTGCTGGCACCGGCCTGCGACGTGGCGCTGGCGCATTTCCAGTCGCTTGCGGGCCCCGGCAAGAAAGAAACCGTTGCCCACGCCACGTTCCAGTTCCGAGCGCTGTTGCGCGGTTTATTGCTTTGCGCCCTGGCCGATCGGTGGGACACGTTCAAGAACGTCTGCGATCTTGCGCAGCCCAAGCTGGCGTCGGCCAAAACCGCGGACGACGCCGATTTCGACTTCGCGCAAGTGCTCCTGTTGCTCGTATCGAGTTATCGCCAGCGGGCGTTGCCCCAAGCGGCGGCGTTGGAGCAGGGTGTGGCCAAGCGGCTCGCTAAATATCCGCGGCTCCTACTGGAAATTTGGAATGCCATCGCCGGCGGCCACACGGCCGCGGTTGACGAGGCGTTACGGAATTCATTGACTTATTTCATGGAAGAGAGACGCGGCGATAAGCTCCTTCCGGCCCAGCGACTGACGCGCAAGCGTTGGAACGACCCGTTCTCCTATATCGCTTTGCCCGAGAGCCTTTTTTACCGGGTCGCACGCGAGCGCGGGTTGGAGTTGCCGCCGCTGGAACCGAAATTCGCCGATATGCTGATTACGCCCGAAACGATTGCTTGCGCACGCTAGCCCGCATTGTCCATCGGCCCGTAGCCGACTTCGTGAGAAGTCGGGCCGTGGCTCCGGGGACGGTGCGCAATGCGGGCTAAATACGCACGAATATCTTTTGCCGATAGAGCCAGACGCAAACCAGCCAAAAGACCAACAGCACGGTCGCCATCTGCTCCGCCGGCGCATAAACCGGGTCGATCAGGCCGTAGGCCGTGAAAACGCCCTCGCCAAAATGCCGTTTGAGGGTGGCGGTGAGCCAGGGCTTGAGCAATTGGCTCATGACGTACATCACGATCGAATTCATGCCGACCACCACCAACGGCCACGCCGGCCGTCGCAACCCGGCCACATCGATCAACAGGTAAAACCCCGCCAACATCCAAAGCACCCAGCCCGTGCTGAAAAGCGCCCAACTCGGCGTCCAGATGCGCTTTACGGAGGGGCAAACGCCCAAATCGTCCAGCAGGTAGCCGGCGCCCATCGATGCGGCGCCCCAGATCACGAGCGCGGCGAGCTTTTTTCCAGAAGACCAACTATTGCGCATCAGCCCGCCGGCCATTAGGCCAAAGATCATCGTGGCCAGCGAGGGCACGAAATTCAGCGTCGTGTAGCCGCCGTCGTTGTATGTGAATTCCTTCTCGCGCGGAAACCAATTCAAGAGAACCCGGTCGGCCGCGGCGGCGACATTCGTGTTTTTGTCCCAATGAGCGGCCATGCCGGTCAGGTGCGGCCAGTCGGCCGGCAGATTGACCGTGGCATAATCGAAGTCGGGCGCGGGCGCCGGCCAGGCGTAGAACAGCGCCCAATCGCCCGCGAGAATCAGCGCCGCCGCGATCAATTGCCAAACGACCGGCCGGTTCCACAACAAAAACAAAAACGTGTAGCCCAAGCCAATCTGGCAGAGCACGTTGGGAAAGACCCAATTGGTTCGCGCGCTCCAATTCGAGCTTAAAAAGACGCCCAGCAACACGAGCACGAGCGACCGATAGGCGGCGTGCCCCAGCATGCGCGGATAGCTTTGCCCGCGTGCCTGACGCGCGGTGTAAGAATAGGCCATCGCCGTGCCCACCATGAACATGAAAGCCGGCTGAATGAGATCCCAAAAACCACAGCCGCGCCAGGCGACGTGATCGGTCTGGTAGCCGAGGAACTGCCAAAGGCGGCTATGACTGAAACCCTCCTGCCGGGCGATGCCCGCCAGGTTGAATCCCGCCGAGGCCATCGCCAGCATGATGAAGCCGCGAAACGCATCGAGCGAAACCAAACGCGGCGGCGATGCCGCCACAGCGGGAGCATCCGTGGGCATGGCTGGAATCCGAACAAAAAGCGCAAAAGAAACGCGAACCTGCCGTTATCCTACTCCGTCTAAACCGACCGCTGCAAGCACCGCAATTCAGACGTAAGCGGCCGAAGCCGCCACCCATCCTTTCAAACTTGGTCGAGAATACAGGCGGGTTCTCGAATCGGCCCGCTGCCGTATAATCGAACTGGACCACCAACCAGCATTCCCTGCCCGATGACAATTAACGCCAAACCGACCAATCTCCATGAGCTGCGCGCCAGCGGCTGGACAACCAAGAACGTCAAACGTGAAATTCACGATAACTTCATGCGCATGCTCACCGGCGGCGAAGAGCTGTTTCCGGGCATCGTGGGCTATGAGAACACGGTCATTCCCGAAATCAATCTCGCCCTGTTGGCACAGCACGACATGCTCTTTTTGGGTGAAAAAGGGCAGGCCAAGAGCCGCCTCATGCGGCTGCTGACGCGCTTCTTGGACGACGCCATTCCGTATATCGACTTGCCCGAAGCGCCCCTGCACGACGATCCTTACCATCCCATCAGCGGCGTCTGCCGGCGATTCGTGGCCGAACACGCCGCGGCCGAGGTGCCCATCGCCTGGTGGCCGCGCGACGATCGCTATGCCGAACGGCTGGCGCCGGGCACCAAATTCGCCGACATCATCGGCGAGATCGACCCGGCCAAGCTGGCCGGCGGCACGAGCATGTCGGCTGAAGAAGCCCTGCACTTCGGGCTGATTCCGCGCATGCATCGCGGCATTTTCGCCATGAACGAACTGCCCGAACTGGACGAACTGGTGCAGGTGGGCTTGTTCAACATTTTGGAAGAACGCGACGTGCAAATCCGCGGCTATCCCATCAAGTTCGACATCGACGTGTTGATTCTCTTTTCCGCCAACCCGGCGACGTACAACCGTAGCGGCAAAGTGATTCCGCAGCTTAAAGACCGCATTGGTTCGGTGATCCATACGCATTATCCACTGGAACGCGACCTGGGCATTTCCATCATGGAACAAGAAGCCAAGATCGACCTCGCCGGCGACTTTCCCGTGGTGGTGCCGTATTTTATGAAGCAGATCGTGGAGGCGATGAGCGCCGCGGCCCGCAGGAGCAAATACATCGACCAGGCTTCGGGCGTGAGCGCCCGCTTCAGCATCGCCAACTATCGCACGATGGTGGCCAGCGCCCGTCATCGCTCGGCGCGGCTGGGCGAGCGGCCGGCCGTGCCCCGCATCAGCGACCTGGGGCACCTTTACAGTTCGTCGCTGGGCAAGCTGGAGCTGGACATGATGGGCAGCCACCAGCTTGGCGAGCGGCAAGTGCTCGACGCGATCATGGCCGAAGCCATCAAGACGGTCTTCGAGGAATACGTTGAAGAGCACGGCTTGGAAGAAATCTCACATATCTTTTCGCAAGGCGTGAAGATCGAAGTGGGCGACATGCTGCCATCAGGCCATTACGCCGACCGGCTGAAGCGCGTGCCGCCGGCCTGGCAAAAAGCGTTTGAGGTGAACGCCTCAAGCGACCCGGCCGTGCGGGCCGCTTGCGTTGAATTTGTGTTGGCGGGGCTGTACGCCGGCGACCGCATTTCGCGGGCGCAGCGGCACGGAAAGATTGTTTACGAAACCTGAAGAGGGTTCAGGGTTCAGGGTTCAGGGTTCAGGATGACGGGCGGCATGGGTGGGCGTTTGGCATCGTCTTGGAGTGCGTGCGATTCATCGCCGCTTTGGGTTGTCGCGGAGCGACCTTTCTATCTGTACGTGATTCGGCCCTTACTTTGTATTGGTTGTTCTGTACGGAATTTCACAAGAAGCGCAAAACGCACGTTTCGATGTTGCTCTTTTCTTTCGGCCGCGGAGCGGCGACGGAATGTAGCCGTGGGCGCAAGCGCGCGGTTGACTTCCGTATTTAATGAGAAGTATCATGATGTCATCCGATTTCACCTCGAATCGCAATCTGGAGTAATTCAATGTCAATGTATGCGACCATCGAACTAAGCGAGTCCGGCCATCAGAGTTTGCCAACGGAGTTCGATCCGAAAAGTGACGGTCTCGTGTATGGGCAGGATTTGCCCAGAATGTACCATGAGCTAGATTCGTTGGCTGATAAGCTGGGCGTGCGTTCAATCTCCGCCTTTTTCGATGATTC
>DASVGM010000287.1:0-2954 GCA_036379555.1 Pirellulales bacterium
GGAACAACGACCCCAACGGCCTAGTCTTTCACGAAGGGCGTTATCACGTTTTCTTCCAGCACAATCCTTATGGCTGGAGTTGGGGAAACATGCACTGGGGGCATGCCATCGGCGACGATCTCATCCATTGGCGTGAAACCGGCGAAGCGTTGTATCCCGATCGTTTCGGCACGATGTTCTCCGGCAGCGCCGTGGTTGATTGGCACAATACCAGCGGCCTGGGCCGCGACGGCAAGCCGCCGCTGGCGCTGTTTTACACCGCCGCCGGAAATCCCACGGTGCAATGCTTGGCCTACAGCAATGACGGCGGGCAAACTTTTACGAAGTATGAGAGTAACCCGATCGTCGAGCAGATCACGCCGGGCAACCGCGACCCCAAGGTCTTCTGGCACGAAGCCGGCCGCCGCTGGGTGATGACGCTCTATGTCGAACTGCCCGAAAAAAAACACACGATTCACTTGCTCACTTCCCATGACCTGAAGCATTGGACCGTGACGAGCCACATCGAGGGTTTCTTTGAATGTCCCGACCTGTTCGAGTTGGCGGTCGATGGCGACGCCACGCGAAAAAAATGGGTGCTGACCGCCGCGAACAGTGAGTATCAAGTGGGCGATTTCGACGGCGAGCGTTTTGTGCCCGAAACGCCCAAGTTGCCGGGACATCGCGGCCGCGGTTTTTACGCCGCCCAGACGTTCAGCGATGTTCCGGCCCACGATGGCCGCCGCCTTCAAATTGGTTGGCTGCAAGCGCCTTCGCCCGGCATGCCTTTCAATCAGTGCCTGTCGTTGCCGCTGCAGCTCGATCTGACGGCGACGGCCGATGGGCCGCGCCTGGCGTGGTCGCCCGTCGAGGAGTTGGCGAAGCTTCGCGGCCAGAGCGGGCGCTTAACCGACGTGGTGTTGAAAGACGGCGCGACCCGTGTGATGGACGAGCCGCGGTCGGAGTTGCTCGATATTTCGGCTGAGATTGTGCCGCTGGGCGCCAGCGAAGTGACGTTCAACGTGCGCGGCGTGCCGATTGTTTTTGACGTGCGGCGACAAGAGCTATCGGTCAACGGGCACCGCGCGCCGGCGCCGCTTGTCGACGGCAAGCTTGATTTGCGCGTCATTACCGACCGCACGGCCTTTGAAATCTTCGCGCGCGGCGGGCAGGTGTACGTGCCGCTGCCGGTCATCGCGGAAGCGGGCGAGCAAAAGGTCTCGATCGCGGCGAAAGGCGGCGAGGCGCGTTTGCCGCGGTGCGAGGTTTGGAAACTGCGGTCGATTTGGGAGTGATTCTGAGTGCTCCAGGTTTTGAGCGGTCGTGGTGGGGGTTCGGACACGACGCGTTGCTTCGCCTGCCGCGGCAAGGTAACATGGTGTTAAGCCTGAAGCTTCGCATTGCCTATGCGATCAGAACACGTACCCACGGACGACGAATGCCCCGATGCCCTTCGCCGTCTCTCCGACCGCATCGTGGAGGCCCAGCGGCCAATCCGCGTGCGCGAGGCCGTCAAGTGGGACGATCGCATTGAGGCCCAGGCCTTGGCCGCCGGTTTGAAGACGCTGCCCAATGTCGGGCCGGAGTATTACGCCGCCGCGCGCCCGCTGCCCTATGCCCCCGAAGCCAAGATCGCCGAATTCGAGGCGCTGGCCCATGAAGCGGAAGAGACGCTTGGCCGGCACAGCCCAATGGGCGCCATCCTGGCGCGGAATTGCCGCGAGTATCAAGAGGTGGTGCGGATGTTGCAGGCGCGAGGCACGCCGGAGTTCTATCGCATTTCACGCGAGCTTTACGGCAGTCCCAAAGATCGTTTCGCCGGAGATGCGGCGACGATTCGCGATCTGGGGCTTTTGCTGCACGACATTCTGGCGGGCATTCCCGAAGGCGGCCTGGGCGTCAGCCATCCGCGCTCGTTGACGGCCGAGGAGGTTGTCGAACGGCTGAACCAGCGTTTCAGCGGTTACTTTGGCGACCATATTGTACGCGTGCGGTTGGACGACGGCATTCTCTCCGATGCCGCCGCCGGCGCCGATTACGTCAAAATTCGGCGCGGCGGCCGGTTTTCGGCGCGCGACGTCGATCTTTTGGAGGTGCATGAGGGTTGGGTTCACGTGGGCACCAGTTTGAACGGCGCGCGGCAGCCCCGCGCGACTTGGTTGGCCAAAGGCCCGCCCTGCACGATGGCCATTCAGGAGGGCTTGGCCGTGATCTTGGAAGTGGTCACGTTCAACGCCACGCCCGATCGGGCGCGCCGGCTGAACAACCGTATTCTGGCCTGCGATCGGGCGGAAGACGGCGCCGATTTTTGCGACATCTGCGAGTTTTATCGCGATGAGGGCTATAGCGAGCAAGAATGCTATCAGCACGCGCAGCGTGTGTTTCGCGGCGGCGTGGTGGAGGGCGGGGCGCCGTTCACCAAAGACATCAGCTACTGCAAAGGTTTTGTGATGGTTTACAATTTCTTGCGCATCGCCATCCGCTTTGGCCGGCCCGATCTAATTCCGCTGCTGTTCCTTGGCAAGTTGACGCTCGACGACGTACCCGTGCTCGCGCCGCTGGTGGCCGACGGCATCATCGCACCGCCGCGTTATCTGCCGCCGCATTTCCGCGACTTAAACGGGCTAGCACTGTGGATGGCCTATTCCAATTTTTTGAATCGCGTGAACCTGGCCGGCGTTCAAGAGCATTGGCGCGAACGGTTCAATGGTACGGCCGGCTAGCCCGGATTATTCATCGGCCCGCACCGTCTCACGTTCACGTTTTTCAAGGGTTTCAAAGTTGACAGTTGGCACTCGTAGCCGGACTGCGCAATGGCCGCACTCCGGCTTGCCAACGTGTTTGTTGAAGAGGCCCTCGGCTTGCCCGAGGGAGTTTTCACGTTGGCCGTCTACACCGGCGGCCTTCCCCAAAGCCCCGATTTTCCGCCGCTTGGCCGCATTCGGTGGCCAAGCGGCGGAAAATCGGAGAAGGGA
>DASVGM010000288.1:0-3081 GCA_036379555.1 Pirellulales bacterium
ATCAATACGGATTAGCGTCGTCCCGCTGGCTATGGCTCATACCCCAGATTCGAGGATAACCAGCGCTCGACTTCGACGACCGCCATGCCCTTGCGCCGGGCGTAATCTTCCACCTGGTCGCGCGTGATGCGGTCGACCGAAAAGTACCGCGCCTCGGGATGCCCGAAGTACAGCCCGCTCACGCTGGCCGCCGGATACATGGCGAAATGGTCCGTCAGATGAATGCCCGTGGCTTGCTCGGCGCCGAGCAAATCAAAAAGGATGCGCTTCTCGGTGTGGTCGGGGCAGGCCGGATAGCCGGGCGCCGGGCGAATGCCGCGATACTTCTCGTCGATCAGATCCTCGCTGGTCAATTGCTCTTCGCGGCCGTAGCCCCAGTCGCAACGGGCCTTTTCGTGCAACATCTCGGCGAACGCCTCGGCCAGGCGGTCGGCCAGCGCTTTGGCCATGATGGCCTGATAGTCGTCGTGATCGGCCTGAAAGTGTTTCACCAGGTCGTCGGTACCGTGCCCGGCCGTAACGGCGAAGGCGCCCAGATAATCGTGGCGGCCACTTTCCAGCGGCGCGATAAAGTCGGCCAGGGCGTAGTACGCCTTGGTCCCCTTGCGTTCCCACTGCTGCCGCAAAGTATGAAACCGCGTTAGCTCGGTGGCGCGGCTTTCGTCGGTATAAACGATGATGTCGTCGCCCGTGGACGCGGCGGGCCAAAAGCCATACACGCCGCGGGCGCGAAGCTGGCTCAGCGCCGTGATGCGGTCCAAGAGACGACGCGCATCGTCAAAAAGTTTGCGGGCCTCGTCGCCAACGGTTGGGTCGTCAAAAATCTTGGGGTATTTGCCGCGTAGCTCCCATGCTGAAAAAAACGGCGACCAGTCGATATACGAATGCAGCGCGTCGAGCGGCAGGTCTTCGACAACACGAACGCCCAAAAACGACGGCACGTCGATGCGGACGTCGCTCCAATCGGTCTGAAACCGCATGGCCACCGCCTGGGCATAGCTCACCAGGTGAATCGATTGCCGTTCCTGAAACGCCTTGACCAGGCGGCCTTGCTCGACGCGGTTCTTGCGATCGAACTCATCCTTCGATTTCGGATTCAAAAGCTGCTCAACCACGCCGACCGAACGCGATGCGTCAAGCACGTGAACGGTCGATCGGCTATAGGCCGGCGCGATCTTGACCGCCGTATGCTTGGCGCTGGTCGTGGCGCCGCCGATCAACAGCGGCAGCGTGAACTTCTGCCGCTCCATCTCTTTGGCGACATGCACCATTTCATCAAGGCTGGGTGTAATCAGACCGCTCAGGCCGATCATGTGGACCCCCTCCTTGACGGCGGTTTCCAAAATCTGCTCGCAGGGCACCATCACGCCCAGGTCGATCACCTGGTAATTGTTGCAACCCAGCACCACGCCCACGATGTTTTTGCCAATATCGTGAACGTCCCCCTTGACCGTGGCCATCAGAATCTTGCCGCGCGGCGCGTCGCTTGCGCCGCTGGCCGCTTTCTCCGCCTCCATGAATGGGAGCAGATAGGCCACCGCCTTCTTCATTACGCGGGCGCTTTTGACCACCTGCGGCAAAAACATCTTGCCGGCGCCGAACAGGTCGCCCACGATCTGCATGCCCGCCATCAGCGGACCTTCGATGATCGAAAGACCGGTGGGGTATTTTTGCCGGGCTTCTTCGGTATCAGCGTCGATAAAATCGACAATGCCGCGCACCAAGGCGTGCGACAGCCGCTCCTCAACCGGCGCGTTGCGCCAAGCCTGATCGGGCGTCGTCTGTTTGCCGCCTTGCCGCTTGACCGTCTCGGCGAACTCGACCAGCCGTTCGGTGGCATCGGGCCGGCGATCGAACAACACGTCTTCCACACGCTCCAACAATTCCGGAGGAATGTCTTCATACACCGCGAGTTGCCCGGCGTTGACAATGCCCATGTCCAAGCCGGCACGGATGGCGTGATACAAAAACGCCGCGTGCATCGCCTCGCGCACCACCTCGTTGCCGCGAAACGAGAAGGAAATGTTACTCACTCCGCCCGACACCTTCGCCCCAGGGCAAACCTGCTTGATCTGCCGCGTGGCTTCAATGAAGTTGATCGCGTAGCGGCTATGCTCCTCCATGCCGGTGGCGACGGTGAGAATATTGGGGTCGAAAATAATATCGCTCGGCGGCATGCCGATCTCTTCGGTCAACAATTTGTACGCTCGGCGGCATATACGCACTTTGTCTTCGATCGTCGTCGCCTGGCCCTGCTCATCGAACGCCATGACCACCACGGCCGCGCCATAGCGCCGCACGAGCCGTGCATAATGCAGAAACTGCTCCTCGCCTTCTTTCAGGCTGATCGAGTTGACGATCGACTTGCCTTGCACGCAGCGCAGCCCGGCTTCGATGATCGACCATTTGGAGCTGTCTACCATGATGGGCACACGGGCCACGTCGCTTTCGGCGGCCAGTAGGTTCAAAAACCGCGTCATGGCGGCCTCGCCGTCAAGCATGCCCTCGTCCATGTTGATGTCGATGACGTTCGCGCCGCCTTCGACCTGCCCGCGGGCGATGGCGACCGCTTCTTCAAACTGCCCGGCGAGCACCAGTTTGGCGAACTTTTTGGAGCCGGTGATGTTGGTCCGCTCGCCGATCATGATGAAATTGCTTTCCGGCCGGATCGTGAGCGTTTCTTGGCCGCTCAGCCGGGTGAACGGTTCCGGCCGCGCTCGCACGCGCGGCGTTTTCCCTTTCACCGCGGCGGCGATGGCCCGGATGTGCGCAGGCGTGGTGCCGCAGCAGCCCCCCACGATATTCAGCCAGCCTTGCTCGGCGAACTCGGCCAACGTCGAAGCCATCTTCTCCGGGCTTTCATCAAAGCCGCCAAAAGCGTTGGGCAAGCCGGCGTTGGGATAGCAGCTCACGTAAACCGGCGAGATGTGCGACAGTTCTTCGAGATAGGGCCGAATATGTTCCGGACCCAACGCGCAGTTCATGCCCACGCTCAGCAGGTTGGCATGAGAAATCGAAGTCCAGCAGGCTTCGATCGTTTGGGCCGAGAGCGTGCGTCCGCCTTGAAAAATGGTGAACGAG
>DASVGM010000289.1:0-2572 GCA_036379555.1 Pirellulales bacterium
CTATCCGAAAACTCCGCGTGGGGCGGGCCGCCGGCCCGACGGAAGCAAAAGACGGCTCGGCGAGCCGCCCCACAATACCCTGTCACGGCGAAATTCGAGTTTTCGGATAGCCTCTGAAAGACCCTCGTGCAACTTTCTCCCTTTGTCCGACCGGGGCGCGGTGCTTGACGCAACGTATTTTCGATATATAGTCATTTTTATTGGATGGCGCCACCGCAATGGTGGTATGTGCCAGGTATCTTGAGAAAAAGGCGATACACCCCATGTTGACTTACAAGTCCGCGGAATCGGCGGAGATAGAACAGGATTTTCGCGTTGTGGCGGGGCGCGGCGACTCCTCCAAGGCGCGCGGAGAGCTTTTTGAACAATTCCGCCAATATTTATCGTTGGTGGCCTACCGCGAGCTCGACCCTCGGTTGCGCCGCAAGGTTGGCGCCTCGGACCTGGTGCAACAGACTTTTTTGGCCGCCGAGCGGGGCTTCGGGCGGTTTCGGGGGCAGACGGAGCGAGAGCTGGCCGCCTGGCTGACGCGCATTCTGAAAAACCGCGCTCGCCGGGAATATCGCCGCTTTCGCCGCGCGGCCAAGCGAGACGTGCGTCGCGAACGCGCGCTGGCCGACTTCGCCGGCGCGGCCGCCATGCCGCGCGACGTCGAAACTCCCAGCCGGCAACTGCGAGCCGCCGAGGAGGCCGACCAGTTGGCGGCGGCGCTGTCGCGCCTGCCCGACGATTATCAGACCGTCATTCAGTTGCGCAACACCGAAGGCAAATCGTTCGAGGAAATTGGGGCGTTGACGGGCCGTTCGGCGGAAGCATCGCGAAAAGTCTGGGTTCGGGCCATCGACCGACTGCGCATGGCGTTGGCCGGCGAAAGCCATTCGCAGGAGCGAGATTGATGGTTCCGTCTTGTCACCGTCATGGAAAACACCCCTTCCCCACCGGACCACGAAGCGCTCTTTGAATCGCTGCTGGTCGCGTACGATGAAGCCATAGCCCGCGGCGCCGATCCGCCGTTCGACGAAACCGCGGTCCCGCCGGAACTGCGCTCGCGGTTGCGGGCCGCGATGGACTGTATTTCGCTTTTGACGCGGGCGCGTCCGCCGGAGTCCGCTCGCATGCCCGAGGCCGAATGCGCACCGATCTGGCCCGGTGCGTCGCCGTTGCCTTCTCGAATCGACCGTTTCGAGATTTTGCGCGAGCTGGGGCGTGGGGGACACGGTGCGGTTTTTCTGGCCATCGATCCGCGGTTGCGCCGCTTGGTGGCGCTGAAGCTGCCGCGGCCCGAGGCCCTGTTGGCGACCGACTTGCATCGACGTTTTTTGCGCGAAGGTCGCGTCGCCAGTACGCTGGCGCACCCCAACGTGGTGCCGGTCTTCGAGGTCGGCGGAGAGTGGCCGCTGTTCTACATTGTGTCGGCTTTTTGCCCTGGGCGGTCATTGGCCGATTGGCTTAAAGAGCATGGTCTGCCGCCGGCCTGCGAGGAAGCCGCCGCACTGGTCGCGTTATTGGCTGACGCGGCGGCCCACGCTCACGCGCGCGGCGTCGTGCATCGCGATATCAAGCCCGCGAATATTCTGCTGGCGCCCGCCGATTCCGGCTCTTTGGCCGCTGTGTCGCTGAACAAGGAGCGGGTGACGCCGTGCCTCACCGATTTCGGTCTGGCCCGACTGATTGGCGAGGACGCCGGTGAAACCCGCCCAGGCGATTTGCTGGGCACGCCTTCCTACATGGCGCCTGAGCAGGCCGCCGGCCGCGCGGCGGAGATCGGGCCGGCGACCGATATTTACGCGTTGGGAATCGTGCTCTATGAATTGCTTGTCGGCCGGCCCCCGTTCCGCGCCGCCAACGACCTGGAAACGTTGCGTCTGATCGGCACGGTTGAGCCGACCGCTCCTCGCATGTTGCGGCCTGAACTGCCTCGCGACCTGGAGGCCGTGTGCCTCAAGGCATTGGCCGCGTCGCCCGCGGATCGCTATGCGACCGCGGCGGAGTTGGCGGCCGATCTACGACGGTTTATCGCGGGCGAACCAACCGGGGCGCGGCCAACCGGCAAACGGGACAAAGTCCGCCGTTGGTGTCGCCGCCGACCGCTGGCCGCGGCGCTGTTGCTGGCGGCGCCCATGTTGATGGCCTTCATCATTGGCGGCGACCGCTGGCATGTGAATCGACTCACGAGAAACCTCGATCACTCGCGGGAAGCCTCCCGCCACCGTGATGAACTGCGCGGGGCCGCAACGGTTCGCTCCGCTTGGCAGGCATTCAACAGCGATCACGCCGCGGATGCTAAAAAAATTCTCGCTTCCTTGCCGAACGCGCCGAGCGGGGCCGACCGCGGTTTTGCCGAGCGCCTGCTGCGAGAGCTCGTCGAGAGTCCAGAACCCATGACGCTCAGGGGACATGTCGGCGATGTCTACCACGTGGTCTTTTCGCCCGACGGCGCCTCGCTCGCCTCCGCCGGCCGAGACCATTCGGTTCGCCTCTGGAACGCCGTAACCGGGCAAACGCTCGCCACGCTCGCCGGCCACACCGACGAAGTAAACTGCGTGGCATGGTCGCCCGACGGCAAGCTCGT
>DASVGM010000290.1:0-13471 GCA_036379555.1 Pirellulales bacterium
TGTGTGGCTGATTCGCTCGATCGGCTGGGAAAAACGGTTCGCCTATGGCCGCGGCTGGCTGCTGTCCGATTGGCGGGCGAGTTGGTCGCTGGGAAGCTGGCTGTTGGCCGGAAACGTCATTGGCATTGTGCAAGCCTATGCCTTGCACTGGCTTTTGGCCGTGCTGCTTGATGTCGAGGCCACAGGAGCTTTCGCCGCGATCGCGACGTTGGCGGGAATGGCAAACCCATTGGTGATCGGACTCGGAAACTTTCTCATGCCCGCCATCGCGCACGCGTACGCCGCGCAGGGAGCGGAAGGCATCTGGCGTCTCGCGCTGCGGGCCACCGGTTGGCTGGCCGCGGCGCTCGTCGTGATTTGCCTGCTGGCCGCCGCCGCCGGCGGCCAAGCGCTGACGCTCTTGTATGGCGCGCGTTTTGGCGGACATTCGGCGGCCTTTACGCTCCTGGTTGTCGGCGCGGCCGCCGCCGCGCTGGACACGGCCGCCGAACACGCCCTACGCACTTTGAACAAAACGCGGTCGGTGTTCATTGCCAACCTGTTGGCCTTGCTGACCACGCTGGCGCTTGCCGCTTGGCTGGTTCCGCGTCACGGCGTGATTGGCGCCGCCGGCAGCATGTTGGCCGGGAACGTGATGGGTTCCATCGCGCGTTGGTCGGTGTTTTGCCGGGTTCTGGATTCTCGACTGCCGATCGCGGGTGGTTCGGCAATCCATGATTTCGCTTCCAACCTCCAATCGGGCGACGGAGGGCCGTGTGAGTAACGCCGCACAGACCGACGTTGCGCCGTCAGCGGGCGCTGGCGCGCGCGAAGACCGCGCGGGGCTTGCGCTGTTGTGCGCGATGATGGTGTTGAATAGCGCCACGTTTCGCGTCGTCGACCCTTTCGCGGTTACATTCGACTGGCAGTCGCTGGCGCGGCTGGCGCTACTGGCGCTGGGGTGCGGCTACGCGGTTTTCAACTTCCGTCTCGCACTCGGCCGTCTGACGCGCTTTCCGATGGCTTGGCTGCTGCTGTACATCGCCTGGGCCTGGTTGGCGCTGCCCGGCGCGATTGCTTTGAATTATGCCGCCGCCGCCTGCCTGACGCTTACCAGTTCGGCATTGTTCACCGCCGTTCTGCTTGAGCGGACGTCGGGTGAGTCGATCGTCAAAGCCATCGTGGCGACGCTGGCGCTGTTGTCGGCCGTCTGCTGGATCGCGCAGTTCGCCTGGCCGGAGCTCACCAATGTCCTCGAGGTGCTCGCCGACATCGAACCTGCCAGATGGCGATTAGGCGGCGTCATGCATGCCAACAGTCTGGGAGCGCATTGTGCGCTGGCCATCGGCCTGTTGTGTGTCGGCCGCAGCGTATGGAAATGGCCATGGCGGCCAATCGTCCTCCTCACGGCGTACTTTTCCGCGACCATGCTCGCCACGAACAGCCGCACCGCGGTGCTGACGCTTGGCGCCACCTTGTCGTTTTTCGCCGTGCGCAAGGCGCCGGTGGTGTTGCCGTTGGCCGGTACGGCGCTGGCCAGCGCGTTCCTGGTGGGCGAGTGGTCGGGAGCCGATTGGTCGCGGCCGCTTGCCTTTTTGTCTCGCGAGGGAACGATGGACGAGCTGACCAGCTTAACCGGCCGAACCGAACTGTGGGCCATGGCCTTGGATTCCATTGCCCAGTCGCCGGTCTGGGGCTGGGGATTCGGCTGCTCGCGGTTCGTCCTCTTCATGGGCCCGATGAGCGTTCCGGCTCTCCACCCGCACAACATGTTTCTCGACACGATGATTGAGACGGGCATCATCGGCGGCCTGATTCATTTAGCGATGGTGTCGGCGCTGGTCCGCCGGCTCATCACAAATCCTTGCCCGTTTCCCGACATGATTCTGCTGCTGGTGGTGGTGATGGGGATGACGGAGGTGCCGGTGTTCAACCAGTTGCCCGAAGCCTTCACGTTGACGTGGATGCTGGCCCTCGGCTGGCAACGCGGCGATTCCGCGGCGCCGGTCTCGCCCGCTCGGCTTAAAGTCTCGAAGACGGTCATTCCAAACCTGAAACCTAATATCCAAACCGCGCCGGAGGTGGCGACATGAGCTTGGTGCAAACGGCGATCGACGATCATGATTCATCCGCCACGGAGCCGAAGTTGGCCGCGCAAGTGGTGTTTTTGACCAACTTTATTCCACCCTATCGCCTGCCGCTGTACATGGAATTGGCGAACCGCGTGCGCAAACTCACCATCTTGCTCTCCACTCCGATGGAGTCAAATCGCACTTGGCCTGTGGATTGGGGCAATCTCGATGTTCGCCTGCAACGCACCGTTACCGTGCGCCGTCCGTGGCGGCACCCGGCGGGCTTCAGCGATACGCTTCATGTGCATGTGCCGGCCGACACTCTACCGCAACTGGCCTCGTTGCGGCCGGACGTGATCATCGCCGCGGAGCTTGGTTTTCGTTCGCTGTTCAGTGCCATCTATGCGCGCCATTGGCGGCGCACGCCGCTCGTGCTCTGGTTGACGCTTTCCGATCACACTGAACAAGGCCGCGGGCGCCTGCGCCATGCGTTGCGGCGCTGGTTGTTTCGCCGGGCCGACGCTCTGATCGTCAACGGCGCGGGCGGATCGCGTTACGTCGAGCAGTTTGGTTACGATCCGCGGCGGGTGTTTCCCATATCCCAAACCGTACCTTCCGGTTTGTTTGAGCGGCTGCCGTTGGAGCGCCCCGCGGCGGCGGCTCGGCGGCTGCTTTTCGTTGGCCGACTGGTCGAGCTCAAGGGTCTGGCCCCGTTTATCGACGCGCTCGCCGCTTGGGCCGCGGCGCATCCCCACGAGACGGTCGAATTCGACATCGCCGGTTCTGGCCCGCTCGGCGACCAGCTAAAGCGCTTGCCGACGCCGCCCAATTTGGCGATTCACTTTCTAGGCGAATGCGATTACTCCGCGCTGGCTGAGGTTTATGCCAAGTGTGGAATTCTCACGCTGCCGACTCTGTCCGACGAATGGGGCCTTGTGGTCAACGAAGCGATGTCGGCCGGGCTGCCGGTCTTGGGCAGCGTTTATAGCCAAGCCGTGGAAGAGCTTTGCCGTGAGGGCGAGAACGGCTGGACTTTTCGGCCTGACTCACGCGCTCAAACCATCGAGGCCATTGACCGCGCGTTGACGACGCCCATCGACCGCCTAAACGCGATGCGCGCCCGCGCCCGCGCCACCGTGGAACATCTCACGCCCGCGCGCGCGGTTGACAAACTGCTGCGGGTGCTTGAGATCGTTGCCGCCAACCATCGAGAGAACACGCATGATCGATACTGAAACCGAACCAAAACGTCACTCGCCTTTGGGCATTGCCTGGCCCGACAAACTCGACCTGTTCGGCGTGCGCGTCAGCCCCACCACCTACACCGAGGCGGCGGATTTGATTCTCCGCGCGGCGCAGGCCAGACAGTCGGCCATCGTGGCGTGCCAAGCGGTTCACGCGGTCATTACCGCCAGCGGCGACCCCACGCTGCGCGAACGCATGAATTCGTTCGATTTGGTCACGCCTGACGGCCAACCGGTACGCTGGGCGCTCAATTGGCTCCACGGCGCCGGGCTTCGCGATCCCGTCGTGGGTTCTGAATTGATGCTTCGCGTCTGTCACGAAGCCGCGCGGCAAGATGTGAGCGTTTACCTCTACGGGGGCACCGATGAAGTTCTGTCCCAGCTTGAGCGACGATTGGCCGCGGCGTGTCCAGGTCTTCATATCGCCGGCGCCGAGGCGCCGCCATTTCGGCC
The DNA here is from genome assembly GCA_036379555.1 of Pirellulales bacterium. Taxonomy (GTDB): domain Bacteria; phylum Planctomycetota; class Planctomycetia; order Pirellulales; family JAICIG01; genus DASSFG01. Next base: position 3,749 of record DASVGM010000290.1, read on the forward strand.
GTTGAGCGCGGAAGAAGACGCCGCGATGGTGGAGCGCGTGAAGCGCAGTGGGGCGGGCATCGTGTTCATTGGGCTTGGCTGCCCGAAACAAGACCACTTCGCTTATGAGCATCGCGACCGCTTCGGAGCGGTGCAGATTTGCGTGGGCGCGGCGTTTGATTTTCACGCCGGCGCCAAACCGCGGGCGCCGGCCTGGATGCGGCGTCGTGGGTTGGAGTGGTTGTTTCGCCTGGCGTGCGAGCCCCGTCGCCTGGCGCGCCGTTACGCGACGACCAATAGTATTTTCGTGTGGAAACTTTTCGCGGCGATGTTGGCGGGCAAGCGGTAGCAGGGGGCAATCCCCCCAACTACAGTAAAGTAGGGGGCATGTGACAACCCGCTTTCCATCATCGTCATCTCGATAACAAACGCTACTCCCAGGAGCAACAACTTATGAATAATCAACACTTGGTCGTCGTCGCCGGCGGCGGCGGATTCATTGGCGGTCATTTGGTGCGAGAACTATTGCAAAATGGTTTTCCCAACGTCCGCGCCGTCGACATCAAGCCATTTGATGAGTGGCATCAAATGTTTCCCGACGCGGAAAACATCGTGGCCGACCTCAAAGACCGCCAGACCTGCCTCGATGCCTGTCGCGATGCCTGGCATGTGTACAACCTGGCGGCCGACATGGGCGGCATGGGCTTTATTGAAAACAACAAGGCCCTCTGCATGCTTTCGGTGCTGATCAACACGCACCTGCTCATGGCGGCGCGCGAGGCCGGCGCCGAACGGTATTTTTATGCCAGCTCCGCCTGCGTTTACAACGCGGAAAAACAGCGATCCTTTGCCGCGACGGCGCTAAGAGAGGAAGACGCCTACCCGGCCTTGCCCGAAGACGGCTATGGCTGGGAAAAGCTCTTTTCCGAGCGCATGTGTCGCCACTTTCGCGAAGACTTCGGGCTGACAACCCGTGTGGCGCGGTTTCATAACGTCTATGGTCCGCACGGCACCTGGGAAGGCGGTCGCGAAAAAGCGCCGGCCGCCATCTGCCGCAAAATGGCGCACGCGTTGGCGAGTGGCGAGCATGCAATCGAAATCTGGGGTAACGGCAGCCAGTCGCGCAGCTTCATGTACATCGATGATTGCATTGAGGGCATCCAGCGAATCATGCACAGCGACATCGACGAACCAATCAACTTGGGCTCCTCGGAATTGGTGTCGATTAACGACTTGGTAAGTCTTGTGGAGGAAATCGCCGGCGTCGAGTTGCTCCGCGGTTACGATCTTTCAGCGCCGAAAGGCGTGAACGGGCGCAACAGCGACAACACGCGCATTCGCGCCCTGCTCGGCTGGGAACCCAACACACCGTTGATTTCCGGGCTCCGCATCACCTACGAATGGATTCGAGAACAGTATTCGCAAAAATATCTCTTGCCCGCGGGTGCGGCATGATCGCGACGCCGAAACTGAGCATTGGGCTGGCTGTGTATAACGGCGAGAACTATCTGGCCGAGGCGCTGGATAGTTTGTTGTCGCAGACGTTCGGCGATTTTGAGTTGATCGTCTCAGACAACGCCTCCTACGACGCGACCGAGGCGATCTGCCGCGACTACGCGGCGCGCGACAGCCGCGTGCGCTACGTTCGCCAAGAGCGCAACCGCGGCGCCGCCTGGAATTTCAGCGAGACGTTCAGGTTGTCGCGTGGCGAGTATTTCAAATGGGCCGCGCACGACGATCTGCACGCCGACACGTTCCTGGCGCGTTGCGTCGAACGGCTCGACGACGATCCTGGACTGGCGCTCTGTTTCTCGCGGTCGCGCGTGATCGACGAGTTTGGAAAGTTCGTGCCCGAGGATTTGGGCGATGATCCGCGCGCGGTTAGCTTTCAGGGCATTTCGCGTTGGAGCGAGGCGCGGCGTGTGGCGCTCTGCGCGTCGCACAAGCCGCACGAGCGTTATCGAGGCGTGTTGCTCTGGTCGCGGCGCGGTTATGAAATGTTCGGTGTCGTTCGTCGCGCGGCGATGCGCCAGACCGGTCTGCATCGGCCGTTCAATGGCGCTGAAAAGGTGTTTCTCGTCGAATTGAGCCTGTTGGGGCGTTTCGCGGAAATCGACGAGCCGCTGTTTTATTCGCGCTGGCACGATCGGCGGTTTTCGGCCAACAGCTCGGCCGTGGCCCAGGCCCGGCACGTGGATCCGTCGGCCTCGAGCCGCTTCGCCTGGCCGCGGCAAATACGGTCGAGCTGGGGATATTTCGAGCTGATCTGGCGCATGCCGTTAAGCCCTTGGGAGCGAGTCGGCTGCTTGACGGTATTTGGCCAATACCTGCTGCAATTCGCCAAATGGAAGCGAGTTCTCCACGAAGCGGCCACGGGAAGAGGAACCTCGGGGAGGCTGCCGCGGCGGGCACCCGATGCCGGCGCGGAGGCTGACAAGTTTTCTTGTGGCGATTTTGAAATTAGCAATTAGAGTTGGATATAGATTGGTCAGTTTCTCACGAACTGCCATAGAAAGCGCCTTCAAGGAACAACATGCGAGTTCTGGTCACCGGTTGTCATGGTTATATCGGCAGCGTGCTGATGCCGTTGCTCGAACGCGCCGGACATCGGGCGCAGGGCATCGATGTCGATTGGTTTGAGCCTTGTACGCTTTTTGCGGCGCCGAGCGCTTGGCCGCACACGCCGCTCGACGTGCGCGACATCGTCGCCCGCGACTTGGAAGGCTTCGATGCGGTCATTCATCTCGCGGCGCTGTCGAACGACCCGTTGGCCGATTTGAACGAGGAATGGACGTACGAGATCAACCATCGGGCTTCGCTCCGCTTGGCGCGGCTTGCCCGGACGGCGGGCATCGCCAGGTTTTTGTTTTCCTCATCTTGCAGCATGTATGGCGCCGCCGGTGATGAATTCTTGACCGAAGAGGCCGCGTTCAATCCGGTGACTCCTTACGGACGATCCAAGGTGCGCGCCGAGCGAGACATCGCGCTGTTGGCCGACGAAACCTTCAGCCCCGTGTTTTTACGCAACGCCACGGCCTACGGCCTCTCGCCGCGGCCGCGGCTCGACCTGGTGCTGAACGATTTTGTGGCGGCGGCCTGCCTCACCGGCCGGATCTACGTCAAAAGCGATGGCTCGCCCTGGCGGCCCATCGTTCATGTCGAAGACATTTGCGCCGCCTTCATCGCGGCGCTGGAAGCCCCGCGTGAGACCATCCACAACCAGGCCTTCAACATCGGACGGACGGAAGAGAACTATCGCGTGAGCGAACTGGCGGAGATGGTTTCTGAAATCGTGCCGAACAGCCGCGTCGAGTATGCGCCTGGCGGAGGGCCTGACAAACGCTGCTATCGAGTCGACTGCGGCAAAGCGGAACGCGGTTTGCCGGGCTTCGCGCCGCGCTGGCACGTGCATCAGGGCGCCGCGCATTTGCGCGACGCTTACCGGCGCCACGGCCTGACCGCCGCCGATGTCGCCTCGCCGCGTTACGTTCGGCTGCGGCGGCTGCGCGAATTGCTCGACGGCGGGCAACTGTCGCCCGACCTGCGTTGGGCGGAAATGGTCGACACCGCGGCGCGGCCCGCGGGCGACTTTGCACGGGCGAAAGATTGAGCATGCGATTTCACGAAACCAACATTGCCGGCGCTTGGTTGATCGACATCGATCGTCTCGCGGACGAACGGGGCTTTTTCGCGCGCGCGTGGTGCCAGCAAGAGTTCGCGGCGCGTGGCTGCGGCGGCCCCTTCGTGCAAACGAACCTGGCGTTCACGTCGCGGCGCGGCACGCTGCGCGGCCTGCACTTTCAGCTTGCTCCGCACGAAGAAGGAAAGCTGGTCCGCGCCACGCGCGGCGCCGCCTACGTGGTGGCGCTCGACCTGCGCGCCCATTCGCCAACCTCCCGCCGCTGGTGCGCCGCCGAGCTTACGTCGGACAATCGGCGCATGCTCTACGTGCCTCCCGGCTGCGCCCAAGGCTATCAAACGCTCGTGGACGAAACCGAGATGTTCTATCAAATGTCGGCCTATTACGAGCCGACCGCCGCCCGCGGCATGCGCTACGACGATCCGGCTTTCGATATCTCCTGGCCGCTGGCCGTGGCCTCCATTTCGGCGCGCGATCGGAGCTGGCCCGACTATGTCTTCTGATCGCTCCGCCATGATTATCTTGGCAAACCAGCGCGGATCGAGCGCGCGAACGGCGGGCGACACCGCCACCGACGATGACGGACACGCGATGCACGCGCTGGCCTCGCGGCTTTACCCGATCTGCCGCAGCTTGACCGGGGCGGGTGTGCGCGAAACGCTGGCCCTGCTGAGTGAACAGGTGCCGCTTGACGTCCACGAGGTGCCCACCGGCACGCAGGTTTTCGATTGGGAGATCCCGCGAGAATGGCGCATCCGCGACGCTTACGTGCAAGACGCGACCGGCCGGCGAGTGATCGACTTTGGCCAAAGCAATTTGCACGTCGTCAACTACAGCCGGCCGGTGCGTGCGCGGTTGCGATGGCGCGAGCTCGACGAGCATCTGCACAGCCTGGCCGACGCGCCCGACCGCGTGCCCTATCGCACGTCCTACTACAACGATACCTGGGGCTTTTGTCTCGCCCATCGCCAACGATTGGCGTTGGCGGCCCAAGGCGATGAAGACGAATACGAAGTCGTCATCGACGCCGACCTCGTCGCCGGCTCGCTGAGCTACGGCGAGGTATTCTTGCCCGGCGAATCGAACGACGAGGTGCTTTATTCGTGCCACGTCTGCCACCCTTCGCTGGCCAACGACAACCTATCGGGCATGGTCGTGGCGACGTGGCTGGCGCGCTGGTTGATGGACCGTCCGCGCCGGCTCTCGCACCGCTTTTTGTTTGTGCCCGCGACGATCGGCGCCCTGACCTGGCTTTGCCGCAACCAGTCGCGTCTCGGCCAGGTCAAGCATGGTCTGGTGTTGACGCTGCTCGGGGCGGGCGAGCGGCTGACTTACAAGCGCAGCCGCCGCGGCGACGCCGAGATCGACACCGCGGTCAGCCATGTTTTGCGGCAGGGCGGCCGGCCGCATCGGCTACTCGATTTTGAACCTTTTGGTTACGACGAACGCCAATACTGCTCGCCCGGTGTGAACCTGCCGGTCGGCTGCCTGATGCGCCACTTGCCGGGCGAATACCCCGAATATCACACCTCGGCCGACGACCTTCAGTTGATAAGGCCAGAAATCCTGGCCGATTCTTTGGCTGCCTGCCGGTCGATTGTCGAAGTGCTGGAAGCCAATCGCAACTACGTTTCGCTTTGCCCGTGCGGTGAGCCGCAACTTGGCCGGCGCGGGCTGTATCGGGCCATCGGCGGTGAGTCGGGCCGTGCTGACCTTGAACGCGCCGTGCTTTGGCTTTTGAACCTGGCCGACGGCCGGCATAGCTTGCTCGACGTCGCCGAGCGGGCGCAGCTCCGCTTTGACCTGCTGGCCCGCGCCGCCGAACTGCTTTTGGAACGGCAACTTATTCGGCGGCAGGAGGATGGCCTTCTCAGGCCGTCAAGTCACTGCTGACGGGCTGGGAAGCCCATCCTCCAAATGTCGTTTCCGCGATTTGGCCCGCCATTCACCACCACGTTTGACGAATTCAAACACCGACCCCACAACACGCAAACATGACCGACGCCGCCACTCAACACGCTCTTCGCACCTGCGCCGCCGACGCGCCTCGCGCGCGCCATCGTTGCCGTTTTTGCGGTGAACCGCTGGCCGACGTCTTCGTCGATCTGGGCATGTCGCCCCTGTGCGAAAGCTATCTCGCGGCCGACGAACTCGACCGCATGGAGCCATTTTACCCGTTATGCGCCTATGTTTGCGGCAACTGCTTGTTGGTGCAGTTGCCTCAATATGTCAGCGCGGCCGACATCTTCAGCGACTACGCCTATTTCTCGTCCTATTCCGACTCTTGGTTGCGACATGCCCGTCGTTACGTGGCAGAGATGATCGAGCGGTTTTCGTTGAACGGCCAATCGCAGGTCGTGGAAATCGCCAGCAACGACGGTTACTTGTTGCAATACTTCGTCGCACGACAAATCCGGGTGCTGGGCGTCGACCCCGCCGCGAACGTGGCCGAAGTGGCACGGGCCAAAGGCGTGCCCACTGTCGTCAGGTTCTTTGGCCGCGAGACCGCGCGCGAGCTGGTGGAGCAAGGCGTGCGGGCGGATTTGCTCGTGGCCAACAACGTGCTGGCCCACGTGCCCGACCTGAACGATTTTGTGGCTGGCGCCAGCGCGCTGCTGGCGGAAGGGGGCGTGGCGACCTTTGAGTTTCCGCACCTGCTGCGGCTGATCGACGAAAGCCAGTTTGACACGATCTATCATGAACATTTTTGCTACTTTTCGTTCCGCACGGCGGTTGCCGTGCTCGCCGCGCACGGGTTGAAAGTGTTTGACGTGCAAGAGCTTTCATCACACGGCGGCTCTCTGCGGGTTTTCGCACGGCATGCCGAAGAACGGGCGCCGCCGGTCAGCCAACGTGTGGCCGAGTTGCTCGAACGTGAAGCCGCCGCCGGACTCGATCGCCTCGAAACCTACCGCCAGTTCGCCGCGCGGGTGGTCGAGACGCGCCATCAGCTTTTGCAATTTCTGATCGACGCCAAACGCCAGGGGTTGGCCGTGGCCGGCTATGGCGCGCCGGGAAAAGGTAACACGCTCTTGAACTACTGCGGCATCCGCGACGACCTTTTACCCTACACGGTCGATCGCAATCCGCATAAACAAGGCAAATTTCTGCCGGGCACGCACGTTCCGATTTACGCCCCCGAAAAAATCGCCGAAACGCGGCCCGACTACGTGCTGATCCTGCCGTGGAATCTCAAGGAAGAAATCAGCGCGCAACTGGCATACATCCGTGAATGGGGCGGCCGCTTCCTGATACCCATCCCTGAACCCACCCTCTTTTGATTTTAGCAGGCAAGACATGAAAGTGGTCCTCTTTTGCGGCGGCCTGGGCATGCGGCTTCGCGAATACTCCGACGCCATCCCCAAGCCGATGGTCAACGTCGGCTACCGGCCGATCCTCTGGCACGTGATGAAATACTACGCTCATTTCGGGCACACGGACTTCATTCTTTGCCTGGGCTGGAAAGCCGACGTCGTGAAGAATTATTTTCTCAAGTACGACGAGTGCCTCTCGAACGATTTTGTTTTGTCGTCGGGCGGAGCGAACGTCGCCTTGCTCAACAGCGACATCGGCGACTGGACGATCACCTTCTGCGACACCGGCGCCACGACCTCCATCGGCCAGCGGTTGCTGGCCGTCGAACGCCACTTGGAAGGCGAAGAGACCTTTCTGGCGAACTACACAGACGGGCTGACGGATTTTCCCTTGCCTGAACTGATCGACTTTTACCACCAGCAACAGGCCGCCGCGGCGTTTTTGTGTGTGCGTCCGAACCATAGTTTTCACACGGTTGAAATGGACGAGGACGGACTGGTCGAACGGATTGAGGCCGTCACCTGCGCCAATATCTGGATGAACGGGGGCTATTTCGTGTTGGGCCGGGAGATTTTCGATCTGTTGCGCGACGGCGGCGACCTGGTGCTGGAACCTTTCCAGCGGCTCATTGCCGAAGGCCGCCTCCACGCGCTGAAGTACGACGGCTTTTGGAGCTGCATGGACACTTATAAAGAGAAGCAACACCTTGACGATCTCAACGCCCGGGGAAACGCGCCCTGGGAGGTTTGGAAGCGGGCCGGACACGAGACGTCCCGCCTGGAACTGCCAACCGCGGCCGGCAGGTTTTCGTTGCGCGTGCCTAAATAATTCCCCCCAAAGCCCCGTGGAGCGGGCATTGCCCACCGTGAGTTGATGGTGGGCAATGCCCACCCTACAGACGCCGACAACTTTTTTCGTCTATTGCCAATCTATGTTCTCCGTTTCACTCGATCGCGTTCGCACGGTGCTTTGCCTGGGAGCGCACGCCGACGACATCGAAATCGGCTGCGGGGCCGCGCTCACGGAGTTACTGGCGCGAAACCGGGGTGAAATAGACGTGCATTGGGTTGTCTTCAGCGCCGCCGAACGGCGCCGACGCGAAGCGCTTGATGCCGCCGAGCGGCTGCTAGCCGACGCGCGCCGACGCGCTGTAACGGTGCATGACTTTCGCGACACTTGTTTTCCATTTGATGGGGCGATGATTAAAGAGCGGTTTAGCGAACTGCGCGGCCAGGTATCGCCCGATGCGATCTTCACGCATCGGCGCGAAGACTTGCACCAAGACCATCGGCTGCTTGCCGAACTGACCTGGTGCGCCTTTCGCGATCATTTAATTCTGGAGTATGAAATTCCCAAATATGAAGGCGATCTTGGACACCCTAACTTGTTTATTCCCGTCAGCGAGGCGGCTTGCCGTCGAAAGATCGACACGCTGCTCGACGCCTTTGAAAGCCAACGCGCCAAGCCTTGGTTCCAGGCTGACACTTTTTGGTCGCTCTTGCGTCTCCGCGGTGTGGAATGCAATTCGCCGACGCGCTTCGCCGAAGCATTCACCGTCCGTAAACTACTCGCGTCATGACGAACCTTTCGGGCCGCCGGACGCGCCCGGTGAAGAGCTTCATCTAAGGGCCGGCGACCTCGTGGAAGTGCGCGGCGCGCAAGAGATTCTCGCCACGCTCGACTCCGAAGGAGCGCTCGAGGGACTGCCGTTCATGCCTGAGATGCTGAAGTTCTGCGGACGCCGATTTCGCGTTCGCAGCCAGGCTCACAAAACCTGCGACACCATTGAGTGGTCGGGCTTGCGCGGCATGAAGCGCACCGTGCATCTCGGCCTCATGCGGTGCGATGGCGGCGCGCACGGCGGTTGCCAGGCCGGTTGCCTGCTGTTCTGGAAAGAAGCATGGTTGCGGCGCGTCGATGAGTCTCAAGAAGCATCGGCGCCCGCGGCCGACAACACGGCCGCTTTATCGCTCGATCCGAGCATCGAGTCGTGGCTGCTTGTGCGGACCCGACATCAAATCGATGCCCAACGCTTTCGTTGCCAGGCCACGGAATTGCGAAACGCCACGCGCCCGCTATCCACTTTCGATTGCGCGCAATACTTATGCGACGTTCGCCAAAATGGCGCGACATGGCTTGAAGTGTTGCGTGCGGTTTTCATCGCGTCGTATAATCGCTTGCTGCGCGCGGCGCTGCGTCCCACGTTTCCGCGCAGCGTGGGCCGTTTAACACGAACGCCGCGGCTTGACCTCGGCTTGCAGCCCGGTGAGTTGGTCGAAGTGAAATCGCACCAAGAGATTCTGGCCACGCTCGACGCCCGAGGGCACAACCGCGGGTTGAGTTTTGATGCGGAGATGGTTCCCTACTGCGGAGGGCGGTTTCGCGTACTACGGCGCGTGGAGCGCCTTGTCGACGAAAAAACGGGTGAATTACGGCTACTGCCCGGCGTGTGCATCATTCTCGACGAGGTCGTCTGCCGCGGGCACTACCATCGACTTTGCCCGCGTGCCATTTATCCATATTGGCGTGAAATCTGGCTGCGCCGTGTTTCACCCCCCATCGAGTGACGCCTTCATTTGCCAGTGGCTGCGGGAAGTCTATTCCAGCGCCGCCGAACAACCTCGTAACAGATCATGCCGCCGAGCGCCCCCACGCTGTCGGCCAGCCAGTCAAACCAATCAAAGTCACGGCCGGTGAAGGGCTGGGTCGCTTCGTCCAGCAGACCGAAGGCCGTCACGCAGAGCAACACGCCGGCGCACCACGTGAAGGCGGCCTGGCGCATCGCGGCC
>DASVGM010000291.1:0-7726 GCA_036379555.1 Pirellulales bacterium
ATTTCACGCTCATCCGCGTGCGGCAGGGCGAAGACGGCCGGATACGCTTTCATCGTGTGGCGGTGGGCGAACACCTGTTGCTGGGCGGCGACAATCTCGACCTTGCCCTGGCCCAACACCTGGAGCGGCGGCTGACCGGCGACGGCAAGTTGGAATCGCGGCAATGGGCCGTGCTGGTGCGCGCTTGCCGACGCGCCAAAGAAACCTTGCTGGCCGCCGACGCGCCCGAGCGGCTGACCGTCAACTTGCCCGGCGGCGGAGCGAGGTTGATCGGCGGAGGTTTGCAAGTGGAGGTGACGCGCGCGGAAGTCGAAGAACTGCTGCTGGACGGCTTTTTGCCGCGAGTCGGTCTCGACGCTCGGCCGGACGCGAGACGGAGCGGCTTTCAGGAGTTCGGCTTGCCTTTCGCGGCCGACGCGGCGATCACCCGTTACCTGGCCGCGTTCTTGACCGCGCACCGCAACGTGGCCATCGATATCGATGGCCAGGCGACGGATCACGACCCCGCCCGGCCCGACCTGGTGCTGTTCAATGGCGGCTTCTTCGCCTCGGCGGTGCTGCGGCGGCGGTTGTTGGAAGTGCTCGGCTCGTGGTTCGCCGACTCCGGCGGCTGGCGGCCGCACGTGCTCGACAACGAGCGGCTCGACCTGGCGGTGGCCCAGGGCGCCGCCTATTACGGCATGGTGCGCCGCGGTGTTGGCGTGCGCATCTCCGCCGGGCTGGCGCGCACGTACTACGTGGGAGTGGGCGGCGGCGATGGCGACACGGCGGCGGTTTGCCTGCTGCCCGCCGGCATCGAGGAAGGCCAGGGGGTCGATCTGACCGAGCGGCCGTTTGAGCTGACCATTCGCGAGCCGGTGGAGTTTCCAATCTACGTCTCGAGCACGCGCCTGACCGATCGGCCGGGCGAGTTGGCGCCGATCGACCCCGAAAAAATGACCGCGTTGCCGCCGATTCGCACGGTGCTCGAAGGCGCGAAGAAAGGCGCGGCGGCGACGGTGACGGTCAACCTGCACGCTCGACTGACCGAGATCGGCACACTTGACGTCTGGTGCGGCGAAACGCATGGCCCGCGTACCTGGCGGCTGCAATTTGACGTCCGTTCGGCCACGCAGACCGATCGCGAAGGCCATCGCGGCCGGGGCGAGGCCGAGGGCGTGCTGGCTGAATCGCTTGTTGAAGCGTGCCGCCTGGCGATCGCCGCGGCCTTTGGCGACGTGCAGCCGCCCTTGCCGCCGCAAAACGTCATCAAACGCCTGGAGGAGATCACCGAACTGAAGCGGCGCGAGTGGCCCATGACGCTTTTGCGGGCAATGTGGCAAGCGGCCATCGAAGCCGAGCCGGGCCGGCGCCGCGGCGCCGAGCATGAAGCCCGTTGGCTCTACCTGGCCGGTTTTTCTCTGCGGCCGGGCTATGGCCTGGCAGTCGATGATTGGCGCGTCGCTCAAATGTGGAAGCTGTTGCAAGGCAAACGGACCTTTCATACTCCGGCGTGCCGTGTAGAGTGGCTGATTCTCTGGCGGCGCATCGCGGCCGGGCTGAACGCCGGTCAGCAGCGCGCGTTGGCCGAGCCTTTGCTGGCGGCCTTGCGGGCGTCGAAGAAACGCGGCCAATCGCGCCGGCCCGATGTCGGCGCGACATCACACGAAGCGGCCGAAGCCTGGCGGTTGCTCGGCTCATTGGAGCTGCTTGGCGCGCCGATCAAGGTGGAGTTGGCCGCCGCGCTGCTCGATCAGGCCGAACGCGAGAAGGTAGGCGCGGTGCGCGACGCGGTGCTCTGGGCCATTGGCCGTCTGGGCGCGCGCGTGCCGATGTATGGCCCGTTGAACACGGTTGTGCCCACCGCCGAGGCCGAGCGTTGGCTGGCGCGGCTTTTGGACATGAAGTTGGAGGGAGCTTCGTTTTCGCTGCTGCAGTTGGCACGCCGCAGCGGCGATCGCTATCGTGACATCAATGAAGCCGCGCGCGAGCGCGTACTCGGCTGGCTCGATCGCCACGCGGCGCCCGAACATTATCGCGAACTGGTTTCGCAAGGCGGCGAGTTGGCGGAAGACGAAGCCGGGCTGATGTTTGGCGAAAGCCTCCCGCGAGGATTACGCCTGTTGTAATCATTGAGCCTTACTTTTTCTCGACTCCCAACTCGTCGAGCTTCTTGGCAATGTCGTCAGCGTGACTGTCGGGCGACACCTTCTTCTCGATGAAAAGAATCTTGCCGTCCTTGCCGATGAAAAACGTCCAGCGATTGGCGAAGCCGCCATCGGGCCGCAGCACACCGTAATCTTTGGCGACCGATTTATCCGCATCGCTGAGAATGGGATAATCGAGATCGAGCGAATCGGCGAATTTTTGATTGTCGATCGGCTGATCGACGCTGGCCGCGAAATAGGCCACTTGATACTTCCGCAACTTTTCGCCTCCAGACCGGAGCGATTTGCATTCCCGCGTTCACCCGGACGTGCTGGCCTTGGGATACCAGGCGACGACCACCACCGCCTTGCCCTTGTAATCGCCGAGCGCGTGCGTCTTGCCGTCCGTGCCCGGCAGCGAAAACGCCGGCGCCTCATCGCCCGGCTTCAAATCCGCCGCGTTCATTCTTCCAGTCGAAGCCATAACCAATGCCGCCAAAGTCAAAGCCAAAGATACTCTCATGAACACAAACTCCAATCAGAATGGGAAACACAACAGAGGCAAATGGAGACGCTCCTACTTTAACAAGCGGAAGTAGAGGAACGCAACCATCGCCACACAGGCACGAAGAACACGAGGGTGCGGGCCCTCGTGTTCTTGTGCCTTTCGTGGTTCCCAACCTGGCGAGCTTAGGCCACCAAACGCATGGCGCCCGTTTCCGAGCGAATGCCGTCGATGAACTCTTCAAAGATGCGCAGGTCGAGGGCGCTGGCCGAATCACTTTCAGGATGGAACTGCGTGCCCAGGGCGAACCAATCGCTCCGCGTACTCTCAATCGCTTCCACCACGCCGTCGGGACAACGCGCGGTCACGGCGAAGCCCGGCGCCACCTCGTCAATCGCCATGTGGTGCAAGCTGTTGACGCGGATTTCGCCCTCGCCATAAACCCGCTCCATGAGCGAACCGGGCACCACCTCCAGGGCATGGCGGTGAGCCGCGTCCAGGGCGTCGCGGTGCGGCAGGGCCTTGGGCAAATCTTCAGGGATGTGCAAGAACAGGTTGCCGCCTTCATACACGTTGAGCAACTGCATGCCCACGCCAATGCCAAACACCGGCAGGCGGCGATCGGAGATATGTTGCATCAAACGGCGATCGAACGTTTCGCGGCGGTTGTCGAGCGTGCGCACCGAGGGGTGCATCATGAAGCCGTCGCGTCGCGGGTCGAGATCGGCGCCGCCGACCAGCACGATGGCGTCGAGCAATTCGAGGACGCGCATCAGGTCGGCGTCGTCGGCCAACGGGGGAATAACCAGAGGCACACCTCCGGCCCTCACCACTGAGTCATAATAACCGGCGCAGAGGTAGCTGAAGGCCGGAGAGTCTTTCTTGGCCGCGCGATAATCCGCATTCAGTCCGATTAATGGTTTCGATTGCATTCCCTCACTCCTTTGGACAGATCCCTTGTCCTGTTAACGGTACGAAAACAAACTGACTTCGAGGCGTTCGATACGCCGGCGAAGGGAGTGGGTGCGATGAGCCGCCGCCGGCGCTCGACGAATCGAGCGCTGGAAGCGGTTTCTCAACAGAGAAATTGGACGAAGGGTTGGCTTCGTGAATCATCCCTGACACCATCACGGCGTGAAGGCGGCCAATGGCCGCTTCACGTCCCCATCTTGGGTACTACGCCGGAGCAACTAAGGTAAGGTTACGATAAATTCCTTTTGGCCACGAAATCACGGAAACGAGCATTTCGCCCTCGTCTGCCTACATGGCAAACGATTCACGTGCCTTTATACGGACGGTCGAACGAAAGGCAAGCAAATCCCATATTTTGTGGTGTGCGGCGCCGGCAACCACAAGATCGTGTGCTAGCACGCCAATGCTAGCGGCACGCCCTGTTCGACGCTGCCAAGAACACCGTTCAGATTTCTCCCTCGGCGCGCAACATGCGCAGCGTCTGGCGCAGAGCGTCGGCAGTTTGCCGCAAGTCGTCGTCGCTATGCGCGGACGAGGTCGGGCCTCCGGGCCACGAAAAAAGCTCGACGCCATGAATCATCATCCCCATACGCAACTTCATCAGCAGCGAGCGCGCCGGCGGCGATTTGAATACGCGGTAGTCATATTGGCAGGCGTTAATGCCCTCGCCGCTGATCTCAAGTTTTTGCGGGTTCGTGAAGATATGGAAGCCCGAAAAACTGCCGTACACGGCCCAGTTCACGCCCGCGTCGCGCAACACGCGCGAAAGCTCCTCGCGCAGCCGGGCGGCGTAATCGTTGGCGCGCTGGCAGGCGTCGGTTTCCGCCACCAGACGCAGAGTCGTCGCACCCGCCACCGCCGAGAGCGGATTGGCGTTGAAGGTTCCCTGGTGCGGCACCTTCTCTCGGCCGGCGGCGATGGATTGGGCGGCGTCGAGCAGGTCTAACACGTCTTTGCGGCCGACCACCGCTCCGCCTGGCAGGCCGCCAGCCAATATCTTCGCCAGCGTCGTCAGATCGGGACGGATGCCATAGACTTGCTGCGCGCCGCCGGGCGAGCAGCGAAAGCCGCTAATCACCTCGTCGAAAATCAGTAAGACGCCGCGCTTGGCGGTGGCCTCGCGAAGTCCATGCAAAAAGCCTTCCGGCATCGGCACTTGTCCCCAGCTCGCGCCGGTCGGTTCGATAATGGCGGCCGCGATGTCTTGGTGAGCGTCGAGCACGGCGAGCGTGCCCGGCATGTCGCCGGGCGGGGCAAGCACGACGTTGCCGGCGATGTCGGCCAGCACGCCGGGCGTGGGCGTACCGTCAAAATGTGAAGCCACTCCAAAGGCCGCATGATCGTGCCAGCCATGAAAATGGCCGAAAAACCGGAGTATCTTGGGCTTGCCGGTGAAAGCTCGGGCCAGACGCATGGCCATCATCGTGGCTTCGGTGCCGGAACTGGTGAAGCGCACGCGCTCGGCCGAAGGAAGCAAGCGTTGCACGGCGCGGCCCCACTGGATTTCTTGCTCGTGGCAGGCGCCCAGGTGCGTGCCGCGCGAGAGTTGTTCGCGAACGGCTTCAACCACTTGCGGATGGTTGTGACCCAGTAGCAAGGCTCCGTGCCCGCCGGCGTAATCGACGTATTCGTTGCCGTCGACGTCCCATTTGCGCGCGCCGGCGGCGTGCGTCACGTAGATGGGGTGCGGTTCGAGAATGCGGCCGTCGTGCGTGACGCCGCCCGGAAAGATTTCCGCCGCTTCGCGCGCCAGCCGCGCCGAACCCGGCGTGCGTCGTTGATAGGCCTCGATAATGGGTGAGTTGGTCGCGCTCATGAAAACTCCGGGTGACGATGCGGTCGCAGGGCCTTTAGTCGGCTGCTTTACACCATAACCGTTTGTCGGCCAAATGAAAACTTATGCTGCACGCGGGCAGGAATGAGACAATCGGTGCCGCCGGAGGATGGGCCTGGCCTGCGCAAAAGGCCCGACTTTAACACGATAATGAGCTGCGATTTCATACCGGATTTGTTCCGCACCGCCACCGCCGGGCTTGTCCCGGTGGGAGCGCTGACTGACTGGCTAGAACGAGCGCCCCCAACCGATTCTTTCCGTTTTCGCGTTGCCTTCGCCGCCTTCGCCGCCTTCGCCGCCTTCGGCGGCGAAGGCAACGCGAAAACGGGGTCGCGTTCGACGCCGTACATCTAGCCAGCCAGTCAGCGCTCGACGGGGACAAGCCCCGATCGTGGCGGAATAAATCTAGTATCAAGCAAGTCGGGGCACAACGACCAATTTTGCGCAGGCCAGGATGGGCCTCCTGGCCCGTGACCAAATACCTGGACGGCCAGGGAAGGCCATCCTCCCTTTTCCCGAGTTCGCGACCGTTCCCAACAGCCAAGAGGGCGTGAAGATCCATCATACCAGTGACAAAAGACGAACTTCGCATCCTGCTTGCTCCGCATGGGCAAGAACATCTCCTCGCATTTTGGAACGATCTCACCGCCGCCCAACGCGAGAACCTGGCCGGCCAACTCACGGCGGTGGATTTTCCGCGCTTGCTGGCCACGTTTCGCGCATCACGCTCCACAGAGAATTGGGCCGAGCTTGCTCGCCGGGCCGAAAGTCCCCCGGCGATTCGCCTGGCCGATGCTCACCGAGACGAAGCCCGCCGCGCGGGCGAAGAAGCGTTGCGCGGCGGGCGCATTGGCGTTGTTCTCGTGGCCGGCGGGCAAGGCACGCGGCTGGGTTTCGATCATCCTAAAGGACTCTATTCGATCGGCCCCGTTTCGGGCGATAGTCTGTTTAAGATTCTGCTGGAAAAAGTGCTGGCAACCGGCCGCCGTTATGGTGTTCCACTGCCGCTTTACATCATGACCAGCGACGCCACGCACGACGAAACAGCGGCTTATCTCGACCGGCATGAGCGGTTTGGCCTGCCCGTCGGCGACGTGATGCTTTTCCGCCAAGGAACGATGCCGGCCGTCGATGCCCAAACCGGCCGCTTGCTTTTGGCGGCCAAGGACAGCCTGGCGCTCAGCCCCGACGGGCACGGCGGCATGCCGGCCGCGTTGCGGCGCAGCGGCGCGCTCGACGACATCCGCCGCCGCCAGCTCGATCATTTGTTTTACATGCAGGTCGATAATCCGCTGGTGGTGGTATGCGATGCCGAGTTCATCGGTTATCATCTGCTGGCCGGGTCGGAGCTTGCAACGCAAGTTGTGGCCAAAACGGCGCCGCGCGACCGCGTGGGCAACGTGGTGTCGATCGACGGGCAGGTGCGGATCATTGAATATAGCGACTTGCCCGACGACGCGGCCGAGCGGCGTGCGGCCGATGGTTCATTGAAACTATGGGCGGGCAACACGGCCATTCACGTCGTGGCGGTCGATTTGCTCGATCGAGCCGGCCAACCGGGGCGCGAGTTGCCGTTTCACCTGGCCCGCAAGAAGGTGCCGTATCTGAATGATCGCGGCGAGTTGGTCGAGCCGGCCGAGGCGAACGCGATCAAGTTTGAGCAATTCATCTTCGACCTCTTGCCGGCGGCCCGCAATCCGCTGGTGGTGGAGGTGGATGAAGCGAGCCACTTCGCCCCGGTGAAGAACGCCCCCGGCGCCGAGCGCGATTCACCCGAAAAGGTGCAGTCCCAGATGATTGCTCTTCATCGTCGTTGGTTGGAGCAAGCGGGCGTCCGCGTGGCGGCGGGCGTGGCGGTGGAGATCAATCCGCTGTTTGCGTTGGATGGGGGGGAGGTGGCGGATCGAGTGCGACCGGAAATCGTGGTCAAAACGCCAACGGTCTTTGCATCACGTTAGAATCACGCATCGTGACCGGGCATCGACGAAAACGGCGGAGCGACCATTAAAGCGGCGCTTGGCCATACGAGCTGTGAGCCACCTCAACGCCAGCATTTTTGACGAACCATGCGTGTCTACGGCTAGAGCAAGCAATAGTTCGTCATTGCCGCTTGTAGGTTCCGGAGGTTGCGGCATTGTCGATCTGGTTATAAAAATCCTGCATTATCGCGAGTATCTCATCATGCAACTCGACATAATCGGCAACAGTCACGATTAGAAACTGACCATGAGCGATCTGGTTTCGGTGTTTAAGTAGCCTTTCGTCAATCAGTTTTTCTTTGGTGGCGAA
>DASVGM010000292.1:0-2025 GCA_036379555.1 Pirellulales bacterium
GTGGCGATGGCACGTTTGAAAACGTGACGCACCAGGCGGGGCCCTTGGCGTTGGCGGATCGGGTTTGCGTGGGCGCCGCCTTCGGAGATTACGACAACGACGGCGACCAGGATCTTTACATCACCAGCACGCGCGGAGGCAATGTGCTGTTTGAGAACGAGGGCGGAGGCCATTACCAAGAGCGAACCGACGAAACCGGCGTATCACTTGTCGCGCATTCGCAAACACCGGCCTTTTTCGACTACGACAATGACGGCTTTCTCGACTTGTTTGTCACCAACACCGCGCACTGGACGGAGGAAGAATACGATGAGGATCGCCGGTACTTTCCCGGCTCTGGACTGATTTGGACGCATGTTTTTAACGCCGCGGATCGAGAATTCAACGTGCTTTTCCGTAACAACCGCGACGGCACCTTCAGCGACGTGACACGCGAGTCGGGCCTGTCGGGCCAAGGCTGGGGCGGCGACGTGGCGGTGTTTGACTTCGACGAAGACGGCGCCCTGGATGTGTTCGTCAGCAACATGTTCGGCAAAAGCCAATTGTATCACAACGACGGCCAAGGGCATTTTGCTGACGTGACCGACGAGACATTGAAGACCACGTCGGTGGGGGCCATCGGGGCCAAGGCGTTTGATTACAACAATGATGGCCGGCTTGACTTGTTCGTCACCGACATGCACTCCGACATGTGGGTCGGCTTTCACGACGAGCACCTGGTCGAACCAAGCAAAAAATTCGCCAGCATCGCCGGTCCTAAGTCGGCGCCGGATACTCAGCAACGGCGGTACATGCTCAACATCGAGCGGCAATTCCGTGAAGGCGCCTGGTGCGAGTTCGACCACCTGTTATACGGCAACAACCTGTTCCACAACGAGGGAGCCGGTGTGTTTACCGAGGTTTCCGACGCGGCCGGCATGGAAACCTTCTGGCCGTGGGGCATCGCCACGGGCGATTTTGACAACGACCGCTACGAAGACGTCTTTATTCCCGCCGGCATGGGACTGCCGTTCTTTTATTGGCCCAATAGCTTGATGATGAACCGCGGCGACGGCGCCTTCGTTGATCGCGCGGCGCAAGAGGGAATCGAGCCGCCGCCCGGCGGCCGGATGATCGACGACGACCGGCCCGGCGGCAATGCTCCGCGCAGTTCGCGCTGCGCCGCCACGGCCGATTTCGACGGCGACGGACGGCTCGATCTGATGGTGAATAATTTTAACGATCGCCCCTACTACTTTCAGAACCAGTTTCCTCGCCGGCACTATGTGGCCTTCCGTCTGCGCGGAGTGAAAAGCAACCGCGACGCCATCGGCGCCGTGGTGAAACTTTATCGCGGCGGCGAAGTGCAAGTGCGGCAAGTGCAGGCGACCGGCGGCTATCTCTCGCAGTCTTCAAAGACGCTGCACTTCGGCCTGGGCGACGACCCCGCGATCGACCGAGTGGAAATCCGCTGGCCAAGCGGCGTGCGACAGACGATCGAATCGCTGCGGAGCGATCGACTCATGAAAATCCGCGAACCACAGTAAGCGCGCGACAGCGCCTTGAATGAAGCGGCTAATGCCGATTGTCAGGAAAAACCCGGCGCAATTGCCGAACGGCACGCCGGCTGCTTGATAGAACGCTCCCCCACTCTTCGTCGTAGAGATTTGCGTTGCGGCCGTAAAATGGGTGCGCTGCAAGCCATAGTTTGGGACGCAAACGCTCCAATGCCAAAAGCGAGTCTTGCAGCGCGGCCAAGTTCCAGCCCCGTGGCTCTCCGTCAACCAACAGGTGCTGTAGCTCAGCATCGCTGATTTCAAGTGGGATTTCGCCGGTTACCAAAACCTGCTCGTCGGCCGCCTGAAAGTAATAAGCGACGCTCGTCAGGTCTCGACCGGGGGTTGCAAGGGCCTTCAAGCCCGGCTGTTCGAGCTGTTCCAGGTCGGCGATGGTCACGATGCGCGCGCCAGAACAGTCGCGCCGAATCGCCTTGGCTCCTGCGGCAGAGGTCACCACGCGGCAACCGGTCGCGTCCAGCAAGGCTGG
>DASVGM010000293.1:0-5346 GCA_036379555.1 Pirellulales bacterium
GCACGCGCGGTGGAACGCGCCGGCGCGGCGGATTCGGCCAGCGAACTTTCCCGGCCGCTCGGATCGTAGGACGGCGGCTCGGCGCTCATGCCGGACTCCCGACCGATATTGGTGGATTTTCGATTCTCGCCTTGCTTGCCGGCGCCTTTGGAAAACATCACGATGTCGTCCGCCAGGCCGACCAATTGGCCGCGCGCGGCGGTCGCCGGCACTAGCATTAAGACAAAGGCCGGCAGCACGATGTGAAACTTCAGTTTGGGTACAAATCGGATAACGGTCCCTCCCTACCTCAAAACACCACGGACGCCGTTCATTACAAGACGCGCGCGCCTCTGTCAACCCCAGCTTCAAGTCTTGTCGCGGCTGCCTAAAACCGTCGGCTCAGCTTCACATTCGACTGATTGCCTGCCGCTTGAGGAACACATTTCACCAGTGCGGCAGCTTACTCGAAACAGCCTTTGGGATTGGCGCCAAAGCGATAAAGCCCAGATCGAGTGCCGGCTCGCCGCAGGCGAGCTAATAACCCAACGGCGAGATCTCCTGGTCTCGGGGAATCTATCGTCGCGCGCCTTTTGGCGGAAAAACCAACAGCCTGTAGAATGCGGGCTGTCCAATCGATACGCACCGCTGTCGAAGCCCTGCCCAAACGCCAGGCACAAACATGATTGCCTCACTCAATGCGATGCCGTCGCACCCGAAATTCCATCGTCGTTCGTTGCTTCAGGCCGGAAGCATCGGCCTGGTCGGCCTGGGAGTGAACCATCTTGAGGCCTTGCGCGCGGCGACGGCGCCGGGTAGTTCTGGCGCCGCCGCAAAGGCACGCGCGGCCATTTACATCTTTCTCTCCGGCGGTCTGGCACAACACGACAGCTTCGACATGAAACCCGCTGCGCCCGACAATATTCGCGGCGAGTTTCAGCCCATCGCCACACGCACGCCAGGTTTGCACATCTGCGAACATTTACCGCGATTGGCCGAGAGAAGCGAGACCTGGGCGCTGGTGCGTTCGTTGACGCACACGTCGAACGACCACTCGGCCGGACACCACATCATGCTCACCGGCCGCAGCGATTTGCCAGTCGGTTTTAATCCGGGCGCCGCGCGGCCGGCCGATTGGCCCGCCATCGCCGCCGTCGCCGGGTATGCCAGCGCCGCACGCAACAACCTGCCGCCGGCCGTTGTTTTGCCCGAACGATTGGTTCATAACAGCGGCCGTGTGGTTCCGGGCCAGTTCGCCGGCATTCTGGGGCAAAACCACGAGCCTTGGTTCGTCGAGGCGTCGCCTTTTCATGCCACTTCATACGGCGCGTTTCCTGAATACCACTTCGATCACCAGCAGCGCGGGCATGCCGACAAGCGCGTGTTCCAAGCTCCCAACCTGAGCCTGCCCGCGGGTATCGACGCGGCGCGGTTTGGCAGCCGCGTACAGGTGCTGGCCCAGGTTGAAGAGCAACGCCGGCGGTTGGAACAAGCGGCCGAGACCAACGATTTTGACCGCTATCGGCAGGGGGCGATTTCGCTCTTGGCCGACGCTCGAGTGAAGGCGGCTTTCGACGTTACTCGCGCCGACGACCGCACACAAGACCGCTACGGTCGCAACTCATTCGGCTGGTCGTTGCTGATGGCCCGACGGCTTGTGGAAGCCGGCGTGAACCTGGTGCAGGTGAACCTGGGAAATAACGAAACTTGGGACACGCACGGTGAAGCGTTTCCACACCTGAAAGACAAACTACTGCCGCCGACCGATAAGGCGGTTTCGGCCTTGCTGGACGACCTGCGCGACAGCGGCCTTTTGGATTCGACGTTGATTGTCATGGCGGGAGAATTTGGGCGAACGCCCAAGATCAAGCACTTGCCGCAGTTCTACAAACAGCCCGGCCGCGATCATTGGGGAGCGGTGCAGACGGTATTTTTCGCGGGCGGCGGCGTGCGCGGCGGGACGGTCGTCGGCTCATCCGACAAGATCGGCGCCTTTCCGGCCAGTCAGCCCTGCCGGCCCGAAAACATGGCGGCCACCATCTACCGCTCGTTGGGAATTCCTGCCACGGCGGTCTTTCACGATGCCCTGGAGCGTCCGCATCAAATCTACGGTGGTGAGCCGATTGCAGGGCTTATGTCATAAAAGTGGCTCGGGCGCCGTACGAGGGTGAACCGAACACACCGGGAGGATGGCCTTCCCAGGCCGTCCAGTCACCACGAAGTTATTACGGGACGGCCTGGGAAGGCCATCCTCCTGCTTGCGGCAAAAACCGGCAGCGGTCGCCAGTTCATTAGGCACCCCATCGCGGCAAACCGCCCGCACATGCCGGCCGTCACGATTTTCAGACCCCACGTTACTCCTTGCTGCCAAAAGCTTTAGCCCGAAAGAAGCGACTCGCCCTCCACGTCGGCTCCATACCCTTGGCATACGCATTGCAAAGAGTCGCTGTAACGCGGCTTACTGATCGGCCTTCGCGTGGGCGGCGCACTCAAGCGTCGCAGAACTCGTGAGAGTTCTGGCCGTAAACCACGGCGACGGCCAGACTTCTTACGAAGCCTGCGACGGTTTAACTTTTGTGGAGTACATGCGATGTAAATCGAACTTTTCAACTCGGTAAGTGTTTTCCATTGGCGGCCGGTGTCAGGCCGGAAGACCTGATCCAATTTGCAAGCTAAAGAATCGCTCTCATGCGGGTTGAGTACGATCATCGCGCCACCAACGGCGAAACGATTTGCCCCTACTGCGGCGTCGGCTGCCGGCTGTGGACCGAAATGGCTTATGGCCGTGTGTTGCGCGTGAAAGGCGTGGCCGACGCGCCCGCCAATCGCGGCGGAATCTGCGCCAAAGGGGCGACGCTCGATCAGACCGTCGGCACAGCCGACCGCGCCGCGCAGCCGATGGTGCGCAAAGGGCGCCAGCGCGAGTTGCGGCCCGTCTCGTGGGAAACCGCGCTCGATGAAATCGCCGGCCGTTTCGCCGACATTATCTCGCGGCATGGACCCGACGCTGTTGCGTTCTATGGCAGCGGACAACTCGACAGCCAGGCGGTGTACTCGATTGTCAAACTCTTCAAGGGCCATCTCGGCACCAACAACACCGACTCCAATAGCCGCCTCTGCATGGCGACCGCGGCGGCGGCCTACCGCGCCAATTTCGGCGGCGACGGGCCGCCCTGCTGTTACGACGACATCGAACACGCCGACGTGATCATGATCGCCGGATCCAACATGGCCGAGGCGCATCCGGTTACCTTCGACCGTATCAAAGCCGCTCGAAAGGCTCGGCCGGAGCTGAAGCTGGTGGTGGTCGATCCGCGCCGCACGGCCACGGCCGACGCCGCCGATCATCATGTCGCGGTGAAACCCGGTGGAGACACCGCGCTGTTCAACGCCCTGGGCAAGTTGCTGCTGGAAAACGGCGCGGCGGACGATCGCTTCATTAATCGCTCAACGAGCGGTTTTCTCGGCTATCGTCAGCAACTCGAGGCGGCCGATTTGGACGAGTTGGCTGAGCTGGCGGGTGTTTCCGCGGCCGAACTGCTCAAGCTGGCGCAAGTCTTCGCCGGCAAGCGCTGGCTCAGTTTTTATTGCATGGGCCTGGGGCAAAGCACCGTCGGCATGTGGAAGCTCAATAGCCTGATCAACTTGCATCTGCTGACGGGCGCCGTGGGCAAGCCCGGCTGCGGCCCCTTTTCGCTGACAGGCCAACCCAACGCGATGGGCGGCCGCGAGATCGGACTGCTGGCTCATCAGTTGCCCGGCTATCGGTTTGTCGAAAACGCCGAACACCGCGCGGATGTCGAGCGGCATTGGGGCTTGCCCGCCGGATCGATCGCAGGCAAGCCGGGGCTGACGGCCATTGAAATGTTTCGCGCTCTGGAGCGCGGGCGTCTGAAGGCGATTTGGATCGCGGCGACCAATCCGCTGGTCAGTCTGCCCGATCTGCATCAGGTCAAACGCGCCTTGGATGCCGCCGAGTTGGTTGTCGTACAAGATGCGTTTCATCCGACGGAAACAAGCCAGGTGGCCGACGTCGTGTTGCCGGCGGCGAGCTGGGGCGAGCGCGAATGGATGAGCACCAACAGCGAGCGGATGGTGTCGCACAGCCAGAAGTTGGTTGAGCCGCCCGGCGCCGCGCTGCCCGATTGGCAGATCGTGTGCAAGATCGCCGAGCGGTTGGGCTTTGCCGGCTTCGAGTTTCGCTCGGCCGCGGAGATCTGGGACGAGTGGATTGGGCTTACCGCCGGCCGCGCGTGCGATATGTCGGGAATGCGTCACGAGCGGCTGGTCGCCGAGCGCCATCTACAATGGCCATGCCCCTCCGCGGATCACCCCGGCACGCGCCGGCTGTACGCCGACGGCCGCTTCGTTCACGACGATGGCCGGGCGCAGTTTCATTACCGTCCGCCGACACTCCCCAAGGAGCCGGCCGATCATGAGTTTCCGCTGATCCTTACCACCGGCCGCGTTTATTCCCATTGGCACACGCTCACGCGGACGGCCAAGGTCAAGCAACTAACCCGCCGCGACCCGGAGCCTTTTGTGGAAATCCATCCGCAGCTCGCTGCCGAAGCGGATGTGCGCGACGGAGAGTGGGTGCAGATTTCGAGCCGTCGCGGCACCGTGCGGCTGAAGGCCCGCCTGAGCGATCGCGTGCCGCGCGACGTCGTCTTCATACCGATGCATTGGGGCGATTTGCACCAGCAAGACAGCGCGGTGAATTACCTCACGCTGGCGGCCATCGGCCGTGTCGCGAAACAGCCCGAGTTCAAGTATTGCGCCGTGGCGCTGGAGAAAGTGACGATTCAACATGAACAAAGTAGAACAGTGGAAATACGAGAAGCACGGGCTCGATGTCTGGCCTGACCTGCTTGGTTATGCCCAGCGGCAAACGCCCATGGACGCCATCGACGATGCCGACCTGGAACGCATGAAATGGTACGGCGTGTTTTATCGCAAACGCGACGGCGAAGGGACGTACATGCTGCGCATTCGCCTGACGGCGGGCGAACTGTCGAGCGCGCAAGCACGTGAGATCGCCTTCATCGCCTATGAACTGGGATACGGCATTATCGACCTGACTACACGCGCCAACATCCAGTTGCAAGGATTGTCGTTGGCGAACGTCCCCAAGGCGCTTGAGCGGCTCAAGGCAGTCGGGCTTACCGCTCAGCAAACCGGGCACGACAACATCCGCACCGTCTATTGCCCTCCGCTCAGCGGCGTCGATGCGGACGAGTTAATCGATGCTCGGTCGCTGTGCCGCGATGTCACCGAACTGTTTCTTGGAGATCGTTTTTACTCCGATCTGCCGCGCAAGTTTAATATTGGCATTTGCGGCAAGCCCGGCGCCAGCTTGCACTATTG
>DASVGM010000294.1:0-8204 GCA_036379555.1 Pirellulales bacterium
GCAAGCGGCGGAAAATCGGAGAGGGGTTGGTGGCAAACGCCTCGTGTAGACGGCCAACGTGATTCTCCACCCGGCAAGCGGGTGGCATCAAGGGTGCAACGCCGCCAAGACGAAACGAAGTAACAACTGTCAACCCTTCAGGTTGCGATTTGAGACGGTGCCCGAATTCCGCTACAGACACGGTGGCGATCCACCCGATGAAGAAATGAATTGGCCTCACTGCGCCAATTCCCGTTCTCATGCCGGCACAAAACACAACTTACGGGTGGTATGTATTGCACGCGCAAAAAAATCTTAGCGGCGAGTGACAAAATGGTAGACACGAGCGCCGGCGTGTGGTACGTTGTGCGGTTGGGGCGTCATTTTTCTTTCTTCCTATTCCAATAGGTGTGTGCCATGTTTAAGCAATCAGTTTTTGCAGAGCGGCCTCGGCCGCAGGAGCGACCACGCGGTTTCACGCTGGTCGAGTTGTTGGTGGTGATCGCCATCATTGGTATTTTGATTGCGTTGTTGTTGCCGGCGGTGCAGGCGGCCCGTGAAGCGGCCCGTCGCAATCAGTGCAACAACAACCTCAAGCAGATCGGCCTGGGTTTGCAAACCTACGCCGATATCAACAAGTTTTTCCCCTATGATGCGCTGTGGGGAACCTATTCAGGAACTCAGTATACGGCGCCCACGGCAACCCAAGGGCCGTACCACTACCCTTGGAGCGTGAGCATTCTGCCGCAAATCGAGCAGGTGCCGTTGTATAACGCCATTAACAAGCGCACTTATATTTGGAACCAAAGCCAGCAATACGCTGGTGCCAACCCCAGCAACCAAGTCATCGTTCCGCCGGCGTATTTTGGCTACGTTCAGGCACAGCAAGTTCCGCCGTATCGTTGCCCATCGGACAATAACTTTACCGGCCCGATGGACTTGCCACTCAATGTCATGTGGATCAATTACGCCGGCAGCACGGGTGTTGGCTTTTACCCCAGTACCGCCAAGCCAGGCAACTCGGGCGATGCCGTGACGATGGCGCCGTTCGCCACACGCGGATTCTTTGCCTTTAACGAGCCTTCAGGTTTCGCCAGCATTCGAGACGGAACGTCAAACACCATCGCCGTGGCTGAAGTAACGTCATCAAGTGTCGTTCCACCAACCACGATGGGCGGGGTGACTTACAATCAAGCCCCGGCTACCGACATCACAATCAAGGGGGCCGCCGCCGCGCCCGGATCTGTAAATCCGCTACTACCCCAGCCAATCACATGGATGCTACCCGGCGGAGGAGCGTTTCCCGCCACAGCGGCGGGTGGTGCCCAGTGGTTTTCCGGCGGACAGGGTAAATCGCGGGCAAATCTGCAAACCACGGTCAATTCCGGTCAGTATGTCACTCTCGTTATGCGTTCGGCGATGGTTGCCTTTACCGAAGCGGTTACCAATTCAGGGCCATGCTTGGCCACTGGTATCACCTACGCGGGCGCTATGGGAGGATCGTGCGGCGGTGGCAGTTTTGAATACACCGGCACGGTGGGCAGTTCCAACATTAACGGCATCGCCCCGCTCTACAACGCGTTGTATGCCCCTAACTCCGATTGGCCAGGCCCCGACAGCTACCATCCGGGCGTGGTGTTGGCGGTCTTTGGCGACGGACACTCGCAGACGCTGCAAAACAGCATCGCCTTCCCAATCTGGGCCAGCTTGAACTCCAAGAACGGCGGTGAACCGATCAACGGCGATGCCTTGAACTAAGGCTCCCGTTTGAAACTCGCCAAGCCTTTTTCGGGCGGCTGCCACGCCAGTGGCAGCCGCCTTTTTTTGCGCGCGCCCGTGGAGGATGGGCCTGGCGTGCGCAAACGACAGTTCAGGTGTTACTGGCAAGCGATGTTACTTTTGTTCCGCCCCTACCGGGCTTGCCCCAATACCGTTGAATTAAGGGCCAACGGATGACAAAAGGCGTTACCTGCTCATATCCAGGTTTCCCAGATTGTGCGATAACGGCTTGGCGGCGTCCCTTAATTCAACGGTATTGGGGCTTGCCCCGGTAGAGCGCACGATTGGCCGCCAGATCGCGTTACCGCGACACCATCCTCTGCCTCCTCATTTTCGCGTCAGCGTCCGCTGCCAAAGGCAGCGGACGCTGACGCGAAAATGAGGAGGGCCGTGCCGTAAGCCGTCGTTTCTAGCGGTCAATCATGCGCTCCACCGGCGTGAAGCCGGTGGTGGCGGAGCGGAACAAATCTCACCTCGATCCGTTGGTGACTTGCGTCCATAACAGATCGCATTTTGCTCACGCCAGTCCGAGCGGGCCGGTGAATCATCCGTTTTAGCGCACAAACGCCAGGTGCTGCTGCCAGCGAGCGTTGTCTAGCTCCGGGAAGTCGACGCGCAGATGAACGCCGCGGCTCTCCTCGCGCGCGGCGGCGGCGGTGATGATCAGCCGGGCAACCCACAACATGTTCTGCAACTGCCAGCCGGCCGGTTCGTCGAACTGTCGATTCAGCACGTAGCCGCACCAGTGGCTCACCATCTCCGCGGCCTCGTCCAGGTCGGCCGCATCGCGGCGCACGCCGGCCGCCCGCCACATCAGGCTCTTGAGCGAATTGCCAATGTCGGCCAGATCGAGCGTCTCTTGGGCGGCGTCGAGCACGCGGTTTTCCAGCGGCAAGGCGCGAAAGTCGTCGGCCATGTCGAGCGCCATTCGCGAAGCCCCTTCGCCGGCGCGCGCCCCATACACCAACCCTTCCAGCAAACTGTTCGAGGCCAGGCGGTTCGCGCCGTGCAGGCCGCTGGAACTGACTTCGCCCGCCGCCCACAGGCCGGGCACCGTGGCGCGGCCCTCCATGTCGACCGTCACGCCGCCGATCATGTAATGCGCCCCCGGCCGCACCGGAATCCAGTCGCACGTAATATCGATGCCAAACTCCGCGCAGGTGGCCGCGATGCCCGGAAACCGATGCCGGATGCGCGCGGCGTCAAGATGCGATAAGTCGAGATAGACGTTGGGATGGCGGGTGCGCTGCATCTGGTTGACAATGGCCTGGCTGACGACATCGCGCGGGGCAAGCTCGGCCCGCGCATCGTATTCGGGCATGAAGCGGTAGCCGGTGCGATCGACGAGCCGGGCGCCTTCGCCGCGCATGGCCTCGGTAATCAGGCTGCGACTGCTGCCGGCGATGTAGAGCACCGTGGGGTGAAACTGCATGAACTCCATATCGCGCAGCTCGGCCCCCGCGCGAAAGGCCAAGGCATGGCCGTCGCCCGTGGCCACCGCGGGATTGGTCGTTTCGCGATAAAGCTGCCCCGCGCCGCCGGTGCAAAGCAGGGTTTGCTTGGCCCAAACGAGCGTTTTGCCGTGCTGCGCGTTCCAGACCAAAGCGCCGCGGCACGCGCCTTCGTGCGTCAGCAGGTCGAGCGTGAAGGTGTCTTGCCAGGTATCGACGTGCTCAAGCGTCCGCACACGGTCGATGACGGCTCGCATCACTTCGCGGCCGGTGGCGTCGCCCAAGGCATGCACGATGCGATCGTGGCTGTGGCCGCCTTCGCGGCCCAGGGCCAATTCGCCTGATTCTTCGTCAAAACGCGCGCCCCAGGCGATCAATTCGCGAATGCGTTCGGGCGCTTCGCGCACCACCGACTCGACCACTTCCGTATCGCACAGTTCGCCGCCGGCGCGCAGCGTATCGTCAATGTGGTTTTCAAATCGGTCTTCGGGGTCGAGCACGCCGGCGATGCCGCCTTGGGCGAAGTTGCTGTTGGATTGCAGCAGGTTGTCTTTGGTGATCACCAACACGCGCAACCGCGGATCGGCGGCCAGCGCCGCGCGCAGGCCGGCCAGCCCGCCGCCGATGATCAGCAAGTCGGTAAAATGGTGCGGCACGCGCTTCGGATGAAACGGCACCAGGTAGCGTGGTTCAGCAGAGCCGAATTGCCGGCGGAGGGTGGGATGCATAAGGTCAGAGATTTTCCAGGTCGCGCCAGAAATTCGGATAAGTCTTCGCGGTGCAGCCGGGGTCGTTGATGACCACGCCCGGCTGACGCAGCCCCACCAGCGCGAAGCTCATCGCCATGCGATGATCTTGATAGGTGTCGATAGCGGCCGCTCGCAAAGGCGCCGGCGTAATCGACAGCCCGTCGGGCCATTCCTCGACGATCGCCCCCAGCTTGCGCAGTTCCGTCGCCAGGGCCGCGATACGGTCGGTTTCTTTGTGCCGAATGTGTGCCACGCCGGTGATGCTCGTCGGCCCTTCGGCGAACAAGGCCACGGCGGCCAGCGTTTGCACGGTGTCGCTGATGGCGTTCATATCGACATGCAGGCCCTGCAACTTGCCGCCGGCGACCGTGACGCGATCGGCGCCGAAAGCGACGCGGCAACCCATCTGCTTGAGTACGTCAACAAAACGGACATCGCCCTGTAGGCTCTCGGCAGAAACACCCTCGACGGTCACCTCGCCGCCGGTAATGGCCGCGGCGGCGAAAAAATAGCTGGCCGCCGAAGCATCAGGCTCAATCGCGTACAGGCGGCCGCGGTATTGCCCGCGGGGAACGTGAAACTCACGCATCTCACGGCACTCGGTTTCGATGCCAAAGGCTTTCATCACCGCCAACGTCATCGACACATAAGGCCGGGAAACAAGTTCGCCTTCGACCACGAGCGTCACCGGTGTACGGGCGTAGGGCGCGGCCAGCAACAGGCCGCTGAGAAACTGGCTGGAGACATCGCCGCGAACGGTGGCTTGGCCGCCGCGCAGGCCCGCCGCGCGAATGGTCACGGGCGGACAATCGCCAAGGCTTTCGGCTTGGGCATCGACACCCAGTTGACGCAGCGACTCGACGAGGTCGCCAATCGGCCGCTGGCGCATCCGCGGACTGCCATCGAGCTGAAAAACACCGTTGGCCAAGCTCACCAGCGCCGCCAAAAACCGCACCGTCGTGCCGCTGTTGGCGACATAGAGCTGGCCCGAATTCGCCGCAATGGCGCCGCCGCGGCCCTGCACCTCAACCGCGGCTTCCGCCCAGCGCGGCACGACGCCGATGCCGAGTTGCGTGAGGGCCTCAATCATCACCTGCGTGTCTTCGCTATCGAGCGCCCCCTGGAGAACGGACGGTCCTTCGGCCAGCGCGGCGCAGACCAGCGCCCGATTGGTGACGCTTTTTGAGCCGGGCGGCCGCACCGTGGCGTGAATCGGCCCACGCGGCGTAATGGCAATTCCTTCGGGAAAACGGTTCATGGGGTAATTATACCGCACGCGACGGCGCCGGTTGACGAACGCTCCGCGATGATCTATTGCTAAAGTTATGGGAGCGTGCCTCCCGGCCGCTTTCCTTTCTTATGCTTCTCATTGGAGTTATCATAGCGATGAAAACCGTTTTAACCATGACCGCCGTCGTCGTGCTGGGGGTGGCGCTCACCACCACCATCGGCTTGGCGCGGCTGGGCACGCCGCTGACATTGCAGCCCCTCGGACTGGACCTGCCCGCCGAGGAAAACGCCACGGGGCCGGCGGCGCCAACGAAAATCGAGGGCGGCCCGGCCGTCGCCGCGCAGCCCAAAGCGGTCGCCGAAGAAGTCGAATTCGATTTCGACCAGTTGCCCAATAAGACGATGGATAACCGCCACGTTTTCCGAGTGCGCAACGAGGGCCAGGCGCCGCTGAATTTCAAGGGCGCGTCGGTAAGCTGCAACAAATGCACTTTTGTTGATCTGCCCGAGGCGCCCATCGAGCCTGGCAAAACCGGCGAGATTGTCGTGCGTTGGAATGTCGATACGTTTGAAGATCATTTTCGCCAAAGCGCCACCATCGGCACCGACGACCCCGAGCAGGAGACGCTGCACTTTGTCATCTCCGGAAAAGTGGTGCGGCCGTTGCAAATCGAGCCGAAAAAAGTGGTGTTCAGCAGCGTGCAAGTGGGCGAGCCGGCCGAAGCGAAGGTCTTCATGTCGGCCTACTTTAACGACCATTTGCAGGTGCTCAAGCAGACCTTCGGCGATGAAGCCAGCGCCACGTATTTCGACGTCGCCGCGGCCGAAGTGCCCAAAGACAAACTGCCCGCGGGGGCGAAAAGCGGCGTCGAACTGACGCTCAAGCTCAAGCCCGGTTTGCCGGTCGGGTCGTTCAGCCAGGAGCTTAAGATTCAGACGAACCTGGAGGCCGAAGAGGAGGTGTCCGTTCCCATCACGGGCGAAATCGGCGGCGCGATCAACATTTTTGGCACGGATTGGGAACGCGACCTGCGTTATTTGAACGTCGGCAACATCAGCCAATCGCAGGGAGACAAACACACCGTTTATGTGCTGATGCACGGAGCGGAAAACATCGAACTTGGGCCTCCTGAAGTGAACGAAAACGTGCTGAAAGTACGATATGGCGAAACCCAAACGATGAAAGGCGGCGCTCTGCTCAAAGTGCCCGTGGAAATTGAGATTCCGCCGGGCAGCCCGTTGGTGAACCACATGGGCGGAAAAGCCAAATTAGCGGAAATCATCATCCCCACGAACAAATCGACGTTGGGCAGAGTGAAATTGTTGGTTAAATTCGCGGTGGTCGCCGATTGACTCGCGGCACGTCGCCGCGTGACCGATCGCGGCAGCAGGCACAGGACATTTATGTTTACCCAGACTCGCACCGCCGCACTTGTTTCGCTCGTTTGCCTCCTTTTGACAGGCTGCCCCGCCGCCCACTCGGCGCCGCCGAGCAAAGTGGCGCGGCAACTCAAAAAGTCGTCTGGCGCAAGGAGCAAGGTGGCGCGGCAACTGAAAAAGCCGCCGGCAGCGACAAAGCCGTCGGGGGCGGCGGCGAGCGTTGCCGTGCGCGACCCCGTCGAGCAAAACGGCCCGATCTTCAAAGGGTGGGCCAAACCCAAGCTCACGCTTGTGTTCACCGGCGAGCAGCTTGGCTATATCGAGCCTTGCGGCTGCGCGGGGCTGGAGAATCAGAAAGGCGGGCTGCGACGCCGCGCCACCTTTCTCAAGCAGCTTGCCATGCAAGGCTGGCCGATTGTCGCGCTCGACAACGGCGGCCTGATTCGCCGTTTTGGCCGCGAGGCGGAGATTAAGTTCCGCAAAGCGGCCGAAGGATTGAAGCTGATGGATTACAAAGCGGTCGGTTTGGGCACGGAGGATCTCAAGCTGCCGGCGGGGGCGCTGCTGTCGGCCGTGGCGGAGTCGGAGTTGTTCGTCTCGGCCAACACGTCGCTGTTCGATCCGAATCTGGGCGAGCCGGCGCGATTTCGTGTGGTGCAAGCCGGCGGCATGAAGGTGGGCGTCACGGCCGTGCTGAGCGACCATTATCAAAAGCAAGTCAACAATAACGAAGTCGTGTTTGAACCGACGCACGAGGCGTTGGCCAAGGTCGTCGGTCAGATGAAAAAGCAAAAGTGCGATCTTTACGTCTTGCTGGCCTACGCCACGCCCGACGAAACGGTCAAGCTGGCGCAAGATTTTCCGCTGTTCAACATCGCGGTCATGGCCCACGGAGCGGACGAACCTCCGCACGAGCTGAAAAAGGCGCCGGACACGCAAACCATTCTGGTGGAGGTCGGTCACAAAGGCATGTATGCCATCGCGCTGGGTTTTTACGCCGACAAAGGCAATCCCGTGCGTTATCAGCGCGTGCCGCTCGATCATCGTTTTACCGACGCGGCCGAGATGGATGAATTGATGGTGGCCTACCAGGCGGAGTTGGAGCAGCTTGGTTGGTCGGGCTTGGGTTTGCGTCCGGCGCCGCATTCCGACGGCGCGTTCGCCGGCTCGAAAGCCTGCGCCGACTGCCACGACCGTGAATACGACATCTGGCTGAAAACTCCGCACGCGCACGCGACCGAAACGCTGATGCGCGCCAAGCCGCCGCGCCAGTTCGACCCCGAATGCATCAGTTGCCATGCGACCGGTTGGAATCCGCAGGAGTTCTTTCCCTACGAAACCGGCTTTGACGGCCTGAAAACCACGCCGCACCTGACCGGCAACGGCTGTGAGAACTGTCATGGTCCGGCGGCCGAGCATGTGGCCGCCGAGAGCGGCGGCGACAAAGCCCTGCAAAAACGCTTGCGCGAAGCGCTGCATCTCACGGCCACCGGCGCCAAGAAAGAAGCGCAGCGCGACAACTGCATGCGTTGCCACGATCTCGACAACAGCCCCAAGTTTGATTTTGACAAGTACTGGGAGAAGGTCGCCCATTGAGAGGCTATCCGAAAACTCGCCGTGGGGCGGGCCGCCGGCC
>DASVGM010000295.1:0-7565 GCA_036379555.1 Pirellulales bacterium
CCAAGCGGCGGAAAATCGCAGAAGCAGTTGGGGGCAAATGCCCGGTGTAGACGGCCAACGTGATTCTCCACCCGGCGAGCGGGTGGCATCAACGGTCCAACGCCGCCACGACGAAACGAAGTAACAACAGTCAACCCTTCAAGCTGTAGGGTGGGCATTGCCCACCATCGCCGTTCACGACGGCGATGATGAACCAGGCGTTGGGCACGTGCGGCTTGCGGGCATTTTGAAAATGGAATGTTTATTGGTTGGCGTGGTGGGCAATGCCCACCCTACAGTTGCGGGCAATGCCCAGCCTACAAACGACGACATCAACCCTTTACCTTCCCTTAAAGCCATGCAACAGCCGCGGCGTTCGTTTCTCGATCCCAAAGTGCTCGGCCGGCTGGCGGGCATTCCGCTCTTCGCGCGGCAGCCCATGCAAGGCGCCGTCTCGGGCCGGCACCAAAGCCCGCACCGCGGTTCGAGCGTGGAGTTCGCCGAATACCGAGAGTATGTCGCCGGCGATGATCTGCGGCGGTTGGATTGGCGCGCCTACGGCCGCAGCGATCGCTATTACATCAAGGAATTCGAGGCCGACACCAACCTGCGCTGCTGCCTGGCGCTCGATACCAGCGGCTCGATGGAGTTTGGCTCGCGCGGCGTGACTAAAATCGAATACGCGCGACGCATCGCCGGCGCCATCGCCTATCTGGCGCTCTTGCAGGGCGACGCGGTGGGGCTGACGTGCATCGCCGGCGGCGTGGTGCGCAACATCCCGCCGCGGCGCAATCCCGCGCACCTCTCGGCCGTGTTCGACCTGCTCGAATCCGCCCGGCCCAAGGGAGAAACGCATTTGCCCGCCGCGCTGGACGAACTGGCCGAGACCGTCCGCCAACGAGCGTTGGTCGTGATTGTTTCCGACCTGTTTGTGGAGCCGGAAGCGCTGCGGCGTTCGTTCGAGCACCTGCGTTTTCGCAAGCACGACGTGGCGGTTTTTCATCTGCTCGATCCGTTGGAGCTTGAGTTTGACTTCCGCCGGCCGATGCGGTTTGTCGACCTTGAAGGCGGGTCAGCGATTTTCGCCGAGCCGAACGTCATCGCCGCGCGTTACCTGGCGGCCGTGCGCGAGTATCTCGACCGTCTGAAACAGATCGTGCTGGAATCGGCCGTTGATTATCATCGCGTCAGTCTCAGCGACGACTACGAGCGCGTCTTGGCGCGGTTTCTCACCGGCAGAACCCGCGGGCGAGGCGCGCGATGACCTTTCTGCACCCTCTGCTGTTGGCCGGCCTGGCGCTGACCGCGCTGCCGATCATCATTCATCTCATCAATCAATGGCGCTATCGCACCATTCGCTGGGGCGCGATGATGTTTCTGTTGCGCGCCAACCGCATGGCGCGCGGCCTGGCGCGGCTGCGGCAGTGGTTGATTCTATTGATGCGCATGCTGGCCATCGCCTGCCTGGTGTTCGTCGTCAGCCGGCCACTGGCGAGCGGTTGGTTGGGATGGCTCACCACCGGACACGCCGACACCACCATCCTGCTGCTCGACCGTTCGCCCAGCATGTCGGAAACATCAGGCGGCCGGTCGAAACTGGCCGCGGCGCGGCGCCAGCTCGCCGAGACGCTAGGGCGTTTTCCATCAACCCGCTGGGTGTTGATTGAAAGCGCGGCGCCGCGGCCCCGCGAGTTGGAGTCGCCCGCCGCGCTGGCGCAACTTCCCGAGACCGGCCCGACCAGCGCCGCCGCCGACCTGCCCGCCATGCTCGCCGCCGCGCGCGATTACATCACCGCCAATCAGGCGGGCCGTTGCGAAATCTGGATTTGCTCCGACCTGCGCGAGGCCGATTGGAACGCCGACGACGCGCGTTGGAGCAAGCTGCGCAGTTCGTTCGCGGGCTTGCCGCAGCCGGTGCGATTTCATTTGCTCGCCTACGCCCAGCCGCCCCAAGGCAATCTGGCCGTGCGCGTCACGGCGCTGCGGCGCCGCAAGTTGGGCGAGGAGGCCGAGCTTTTGGTATCGTTGCGGCTTTCGCGGGCGGCGTCGGGCGACGCCTTGAGCGTGCCGGTGCAGTTTGATTTGGGCGGCGCCCGATCGACGCTCAACGTCGAGCTTTCAGGCACCAGTGTCGAGGTGCGAGAGCATCGCTTGCCGCTCGATCGGCAGCATTTGCGCGGCTGGGGCCGCGTTTCGATTCCCGCCGACGCCAACGCCGCCGACAACGACTATTATTTCGCCTATGACGCCGCCCAGCCGATTCGTGTAGCCATCGTATCCGACGATGTTGACGCGGCCCGGCCGTTGCGTCTGATGGCCGAGATCAGTCCCGACATACACGACGCTCGTTCGGTGGAAATGGTGGCGGTGGAAAAGGCGGCGGCGATCGAATTCAACGAAACGGCCCTCGTGCTGTGGCAAGCGGCGTTGCCGGCCGGTGATATGGCTCGGCGGCTGGTTGATTTGGTCGATCGCGGCGGGCAAGTCATCTTCTTTCCGCCGCGACAACCCGCCGGCGACGAAGTGTTTGGCGTGCGCTGGGCGGTTTGGTCGCCGGTCAAAGAGGGCGCGGTCATCGACCGCTGGCGCGGCGATGAAGATCTTTTGGCCAATACCCAAAGCGGCCTGTCGCTGCCCCTTGGCAGGCTAAGCGTGAAAAACGTCTGTTCGCTGACGGGCGAAACAACGCCGTTGGCGGCGCTGGAGGGAGGCGCGCCGCTGTTGGTTCGCGCGGAAACACCGCGGGGCGGCGTTTACTTCTGCGCCACTACGCCGGCCGCGCGCGATTCCAACCTGGCCGGCGAGGGCGTGGTGCTCTATGCGGCCATTCAACGCGCCTTGGCCGCGGGCGCCGAGGCCATTGGCAATGCCCGGCAGGTGACGGCCGGCGAGCGGGCCAGTGACGAGGCGGCCGGTTGGCGGCGGTTGGCGGGGGATGCCTCCACACTCTCCAGCGAAAACGCGGTGCAGGCGGGCGCCTATGCGGCCGGCGAGGCGATTTTGGCGGTGAACCGCCCCGCGGCCGAAGACCGCGCCGACGTGCTTTCCGGCGAGCGTGTGTCGGCCTTGTTTGACGGTCTCGATTTCACGCGCATCGACCAGGTGGCCTCGCGCGAGCGTTCGCTCGTCGAAGAGTTGTGGCGGCCGTTTTTAATGGCCATGCTCGCCGCGCTTTTGCTGGAAGCCTGGCTTTCGCTGCCCGTCGCGAGTATCGGGCGGCCTGCAAGCGATGCTGTACACGGCCACGTCTGAGGCTCTTGCGACCACTTCGCCTTGGTCTAACCAGCCGCCACGATTGGCACGCGCAGGTGCTCATATACCTTGTCGATCGAGAACAGCAATCCCTCCGCCACAAAGGCAAGGCAAATCGACCGCATGCGATTCAGCTCTTCCGGCGTATCGACGGTCAAGCGGATGTCGGGACGCAGACCAAGCCAGTCTTGTGGCAACTGCCGCACGCGAAAACCATGCTCGGCCTCGCGAAAGTAGGGGGTGACGTGCTCGCGGCAACGGGCGTCGCGCGCCAGCTCGGCCATCGCGCGTAATGCGCCCACACGCATCACCTCCGGCACGACATACGAAAGCCGCTCGATACAGGTATAATCGCCGCCGCGCCGCAGGTGGTCGTCGATGATCGCGCCGGTGCGGCGCGGACAATAAAGCGGATTGTCGGCGGTCGCCCGAACCACAATGTCGCCGGCGCTCAAATCGTCCGTCGCCGTGACGAATCGCGCCAGAACGTCCGACTCCGAACCGCGGATGAACTCGACGCCCTCGGCAACACAGGCGTCGACCAGTTCGTCGTCGGCCGCGGCCGTGGAGGTGGCAACCACGATTTGGCGCCGATCACCAGACGCGGCGGCGAGTCTGCCAACGGTATACGCCAACATGGGGCGTCCGGCCAGGTCAGCCAATACTTTGCCGGGCAAGCGAAACGACCGCATGCGGGCTTGCACGACCACACGCACTCTGGGCTTGTTCAAGGCGTCACTCCGTTGACAAAACAGCTTGTGCTGCAAAGGGTTACGTTTTCCTCAACTCAACTCGGCCAGACTGCCGCCGTGGCCCCTTTCAAAGCGATCCACCACGCGTTATCTTGATTTGAATGAGGATCGGCGAAAGTTTTTCGAGCGTCGGAGAAAGCACCATGAGTGTCAAGACCAATTTGGTTCGGGGCCGACGGCGTTTGCGCTTTGATAGTTATGGCGATGTGCTGTTCGATGCGGAGCTCATCGTCGCGGGCGAATCGCTTTTACTCGGCAACTGGTCGCTCGGTCAGATTCTTCACCATCTTGCCCTGAGCATGCACGCTTCGATTGACGGGCTGGCCGTGGATGTCGCCTGGTGGCGGCAAATGCTGGCTCGCGCCCGGTACCGCCAGCCAATGTTGGCGGGGCCGATGCCCGCGGGCCTCAAACTACCGGGCGATGCGGCTGAATTGTTGTTGCCCGGCCCCATCTCCGCCGAAGGCGGGCTGGCCGAGCTACGCGCGGCAGTCGAGCGGCTGTCGTTTGAAACGGAACGGGCGCGCCATCCATTATTCGGCGAAATGAGTCTTGATGAGTGGGACAGCTTTCATTTACGGCATGCCGAGTTGCACCTGAGCTTCGCGCTGCCCGTCGGCGTGCCGGCGCTGGTCTAAGACGCCGCTTGTGTCTTGGCACACCTTAAATGTCGAGTAGACGGGGCAACTGCCGTGCAAGGAGGATGGGCTTCCTAGCCCGTCCAAGTCGATTGGTGACGGCCTGGGAAGGCCATCCTCCAGGAGCGCTGACCACGACATATTAGCCTTGACAAAGCACTAGCCGGAGCAGAGTACCTCGGCGTTTGTGGGAGGGCGGATCGGTCTGCTCCAGCGGTGCATTGGTGCCGACTACGACCTTCAACTGAGAGGCTATCCGAAAACTCGCCGTGGGGCGGGCCGCCGGCCCGTCTGACTGCAAAAGACGGCTCGGCGAGCCGCCCCACGATACGCCGCCACGGCGAAATCCGAGTTTTCGGATAGCCTCTGACATCGCTCTTGCCGCGCCCGGCCCTTGAGCGGAGAATGGCCCCATGTTCCGTCTCACCTATTCAACCGTCGCGAAGCGCGTCGCCTTGTGCCTCTTGTTGATCGGCGGTTTGCCCGCGGGCGACGATGGCATCGCCTGGGGCGAAGAGGTGAAGGCCGCGGAAACTGTCGTCTTTTTTCCCACCTGCGGCTATCTGGATGAAGAACGGCAGACGTGGGTCGCGCCCATGCATGGTTGGTTGTTTCGCCCGGACGAAGGCTCGCTCACGCGCCGATTCGCGCTCGGCGCGCTGCGGCGAGCGCTCGATATCGAACCGACGCCCGAGGAAGAACCGGTTTTTCTGCGCCGCGCCTGGCCATTTGTCGTAGACAATGTTGCCGGTCGCGAGCTTTCGGTGCGCATCGGCAACGACTTTGTGTTGCTGGAGCCGACCGGCGAGAATGGCCACGCGGCGGGCGCCGCGCGCATCTCCGCCGCCGAGGCCGCCAATCTCGCGCCCCGCGGGTGGCTCACTTATCAGGCCGACATGCCCGATGGCGACGGGCGACGGTTGGTGGGCGCCGTCCAGCTTTTGCCGCCGCGCGGCGTCTCGGTGATTTCCGATATCGACGACACCATCAAGTTGAGCCAGGTGGCCGATCGCCATGAGCTGCTGAGCAATACGTTTTTGCGGCCAATGGAAGGCGTGCCGGGCATGTCGGCCCTGTATCGCCGTTGGGCCGCGGATGGCGCGGCCTTTCATTATGTGACGGCCAGTCCTTGGCAGCTTTTCGCGCCGCTGGACCGCCTCCGCGCCGCGTGCGGCTACCCGGCCGGATCGTTCGACATGCAGCTCTTTCGGTTCAAAGATCGCACCGCGTTCAATTTGTTTACCGACCCCGACAAGCTGAAACAATCGGCCATCGAGCGGTTGTTCCAAAATTTTCCGCGGCGGCAGTTCATTTTGGTCGGTGATTCCGGCGAGCACGACCCCGAGTTGTATGCCGACTTTGCCCGGCGTCACCCTCAGCAAGTGATCGGCATTTACATTCGCAACGTGACGCGCGAAACTCCCGACGACGAGCGTTTTCGCCACGTTTTCGCGGCTCTGCCGCCGACCATGTGGCGATTGTTCAACGATCCGATTGAACTGAATCAGGTGCTGATTCCTGAGCCGGCCCAGCGCTGAACGGGCGTATTGCCACTTTACAGTCCGTGGCGATATGCGGTAGAAATGAGGGGCGGCGCCGCGGTCTCGTTTAGGGCCGGCGGCTTTTTCCATTGGTATGAGGGGAGTTTGACATGTCCGACATTATACCCATGAGCCGGGCCGGCTATGAAAAGTTGATGGCCGAGTTGAAGCACATGGAAACAGTCGAGATGCCCAAGGTGGCCGAGCGCATTGCCGAGGCCCGTTCGGCCGGCGATCTGAAGGAAAACGCCGAGTATCACGGCGCGCGCGAAAGCCAAGGCATGCTACAGGCCAAAATCAACCTGCTGCGTGACAAACTGAGCCGAGCGTCGCTCGTCGACCCCTCGTCGCTGCCTAAGGACGAAGTGGTGTTCGGCGCCACGGTGGTGGTCAAGGATCTCGATTTCGGCGACAACGAAGAGTTCACGCTCGTCGGCGCGGGCGAGGAAGATTACGATGCCGGCAAGATTCTCATCACCAGCCCCTTGGCCCAGGGACTGGTCGGCAAGAAGATCGGCGATCGCGTGGAGATTCCGGTGCCGGCCGGAACGATGAAGTTTGAGGTCATGGAAATTCGCTTTGAAGGTTGAAGCGGGAGCGTTTATGAAAAAAATTGAAGCCATCATCCGGCACTTCAAGCTGGAAGACGTGAAGAATGCCCTCAGCGAGCAGGGCATTCAGGGAATGACCATCACGGAGGTCCGCGGCTTTGGCCGGCAAAAGGGACATACCGAGATTTATCGCGGCACGGAATACGCGGTTGATTTTGTGCCCAAGGTCAAGCTGGAGTTGGTCGTGCCCGACGCCGGCGCGCAAAAAGCCATCGACACGATCCTGCGCGCGGCGCAAACCGGCCAAATCGGCGACGGCAAAGTCTTTGTGGTCACCCTGGACGAAGCCTTTCGCATTCGCACCGGCGAAACGGGCGAAGAAGCGATATAGAGGCTATCCGAAAACTCGAATTTCTCCGTGGTGGCGTATCGTGGGGCGGCTCGCCGAGCCGTCTTTCGCTTCCAGACGGGCCGGCGGCCCGCCCCACGGCGAGTTTTCGGATCGCCTCTTAGAACCAGATTGCGGTTCTGGAAGAAACGACGGCAAGTAATGATAAATCACCGCACTCCAAGATCAAAGGCGAGATGGGCGTTTTCCGCGGGCTGGCGCTCACGGCTACATTCCGTTAGCCGCTCAACTTGGCGGCGCGTAGAATAGACGGTCGGCTTCGCTTATGGCAGACTCACAATA
The DNA here is from genome assembly GCA_036379555.1 of Pirellulales bacterium. Taxonomy (GTDB): domain Bacteria; phylum Planctomycetota; class Planctomycetia; order Pirellulales; family JAICIG01; genus DASSFG01. Next base: position 7,405 of record DASVGM010000295.1, read on the forward strand.
TGCCCTACCCTCATGCAATTCGTCTGCGCGGCCCTTGGCAATTTGAGCCGCTCTACCGGTACGTATCGAGCGCCGAGGGTTCCGCCGCGGCGACGCGGCACAACCTTCCGCCCGGCGGCCGCGCCACGGCGCCGGGCGATTGGGGAGCGACGCTGGGCCGC
>DASVGM010000296.1:0-15278 GCA_036379555.1 Pirellulales bacterium
TTATGCCGCCGCCGCGCTGGTCGGTATGTGGGCCGGGTTGGGGCGACATTCCAAACTGGCGGGTTTTGTCGGTGTCGGCGCCGCCATGGCGCTGATCGCGGCGCTCGCCTCAGGCTCGCTGTATCACACCGTCAGCGGGCCGCTGGGGCCGGGCAACGACGTGTGGGTCGTCCTTTGGCTGGTGCTCCAGCAACTCGCGCTCTTCACTTTGAACATGGCCATCGTGATCGTCACCATGCTTTGGTTGCGGCAACGAGGCGTAAGGCTCACGGCTGACCTCAATGTGGCCGGCGCCGAGCTTGAGCCTATCCGGTTTTCGTTGCGGCAGCTTTTTTTGCTGACGGCGGTGGTTGGCGTCATGCTGAAGTTGGGGCCGCTGGCCCGTGCGTCTTTGAACGATTACCGCTCTTACGTGTCGTCGTTGGTGGCCTTGGCTTCGGGCGGCATGGTGCTTGGCGCCACCGGTCTCGTCGGACTCTGGGCCATTCTGGGCGGCCCCATTTCAGCGGTGCGAATGGCGGTGGCTGTCCTGTTGGCCGCGTCGTTTGGCTTGCTGCCGCCCTATTACTTTCCGGCGCTGTTGACCGACGACCTCGCCGCCTCCGTCGCCGCCACCACGCTGGAAGCCGTCATCGTCATGGCCGCGTTGGCCATCGTTCGGGCCGTGGGTTGGCGCCTGGCGCAACCGATGGATGACCGCTCCACCTCCGCGAATGAAATGGAACCCGTTTCATGAATCGTGAGTAATTCATTGCCGAGTCTGAGCGACTCGCGGTGCTACGGACCACGCTGAACGCGTTCTTTCATCTGTAGGGAACGGACTCCGCGCCGTTCCGTGGCTCGACTCGACGCCGCGCCGGACGCAACGGAACGGAGTCCGTTCCGTACAGCGTGATTGATTTTTTTTGCTGCGCCGCTTGACAGACGTATTGACACGTATGTATACTTGTAAAAACTACACTACCTAGTCAGGCAGGCGCCTGCCGGCCGTGTCACGCCGTCGAGTGACGCTCAGACGCAATCTCTTGCAGTCCTTCGCTTTCGATGCCGCCGCACGCGCTGCGCGCGCGGCGGCGAGTCGCCCTCTTCACCCCTTTCCCCCGGAGAAATCCAATGTCACAAGATTTGATCGTCCGCGAACAAAACCTGCTGTCGAGCGACGTGCTTGCCGAACTGGGCCGCCAGGCACTCGAAGCGCACGAACGCGTCCGCGACTGCGCGCTGGAGGCCGTGACGAACATGGTTCGCGCCGGCGAGATGCTTTGCAAAGCGCGCGACCTGTGCGACACCCGGCAGTTTCAGCGGTTTATCAGCGACCATTTTCGCGGCAAGCGCCGCACGGCGCAAACCTACATGAAACTGGCCAGAAACTGGCCCGCCGTGCAGGCCGCCGCTCCTCCCGACGCGCTGACTTCGCAGCGCAAAGCGCTTCGCATTCTGGACGGGATACTCGCCAACCCCGACCCCTCCAACGAAACCCCGAGGCGCCGCAGACGGCGCAGCCCCACGACGGCGGCGCTGGCGGCCGCCGAGCTTGCCAAGCCAACCGGGGCTGACGCCGCCGCGTGCGGCTTTGTCTCTCTGCCGGAAACGGCGGCCGCCGCGGTCGATGACGAACTTCGCCGGGCGGTCTTTCGGATGTATCAGGAAACGCTGCGCATGTTGGCGGAGTTGTCGAACGAGCTCATTCGCGTGACGCCCGAACCTTACGCGGTGGACAAGGCCGTTCAACTGATCGACGATACACGATCCAAGTTAAAGAAGCGCGGTCGTAAGTTGTTTGCCGTGGAAGCAATCAGCGGCGTGCCGCGGTAACCCGCTGGGCGAGGCAAGGCTTCGCCAAAATCACAACCTCTTTGTCAGCAGCCACTTACGGCTACTTAGCCTGAAATAACTGCACATGGAGCATGCACCGCGCCGCGCGCGGCGCGGTGCTTTCAAATCTCGTTGCGCCCGCGCCGCGCGCGGCGCGGTGCTTTCAAAACTCGTTGCGCCCGCGCCGCGCGCGGCGCGGTGTTTTCAAAACTCGTTGCGCCCGCGCCGCGCGCGGCGCTTTCATAATTCGGTTCCTCGGAAGAATCTGTGGATGGATTTTGGCTGGATAGCGGGGCCACGATGCGTTTTTTTAAGGTTCATCCGACTAAAGCCGTACCTGGGCTTGATAAAGTGCGGACATGCTGGTCCTGTTTGGAGTTGTCAAACGGCTTCAAACTCAAAATCTACGCCATCCATGAAGCTCGGTACGCTTTAGTCGGATGAACCTTTTTTAGCAGCCCAGGCTCTGCGGGGACGCAAGTGAGGCAAGGGAGATGCGGGCCTCTTCACAACGAAACGGGGCGACCTTCGCTTAGCGATTGCTCGGCCTTGAGACACATGGCCACCGACCAGCGGCCGTCTTCGCCCGTGCAGGCGGGCGACGTGCCAGCGCGAATGGCCTGGGCGAAAGCCTCCACCTCATCGACCAGTTCATATACCTCGCCGCTGTTTTTCTCGATCGGCACTTCCACCACTTGCTCTCCCTCAAGGCGCTGCAAGCTGAACGTCGGCTCAAACGTGCGGTCCAGCGCACCGCTCCAGCGCGCCCAAAGCGCACCGGACGTGCCCGTGATCTTGGCGGATTGGTGGTGCTCCCAGCCGGCCAGCGTTTGCGTGATGACGGCGAACCGTCCGCCGGGAAAGCTCAGCATGGCGGAGAAATTATCGTGTAACTCGGGACGGTCGGCCCGCCGTCCGTTGGCCTGGGCGAAGACGCTAAGCGGCTCGCCCACGCGGCCAAAATACCAGCGAGCCAGATCGAAAAAGTGGATCGGTTCTTCCAGAATCCAGCTTCCCACGCGGCCGATGTCGTACCGCCAACCATCCGAACCAAGCCGATACGGCCGCCGCCACAACTCGATTAAAGCGTACAGCGGGTCGCCAATCGCCCCGGAGTCGATAAGCTGCTTGACCCTGCCCCACAACGACGACAATCGCAATTCATGGCCCACGGCCAGCAGCCGCGACTGCTTACGGGCCAGTTCGATCAACTCGTCGCAATGGGCGAGGTGCAAGGCCATCGGCTTTTCCAGCAACAGGTGCCGGCCTGAGGCGAGCACCTCGCGGGCGACCTCATAATGCAGATTCGAGGGCAACACGACGCTGACCGCGTCCAGATCGTTTTGCTGGAGCAGGTCGTGGTAATCGGCGTGGACACGGCAGCGCGGGTGTTCGTTTTTGGCGCGCTCTTGGCTGGCCGCGGAGTGCGCGGCGATGGCGACAAGTTCGGCGTGTGGGGCGGAAGTAATCGCCCGTGCGTGGTGGCTTCCCCAGGCGCCGTAGCCGATGAGCCCGAAACGTACCGGCGATGTCATTGAAAAAACCTTCGTCTTGGGCTAGCCGGCCAGGGCCGGTTCTTCTTCAAGTTCGGGCGATGGTCTGGGTCCGATCGTGGGGCGCATTGCCCGTTGCCGGCTGACAGCACGCACCCAATCGAGATCGCCACGACGCCAGACGTAGGCGAAGCCCACCATCAGCACGCCAAAAAAGACAAGGATGTCAAGAATGGAAAGCCAGGCGAGATTTCGCGCGGAGTTTTCGATTTGGCCGTCGGTGGCGCCCACGGTCGCGGGCGTGGCGTGGGCCACACCCAAATCCGCATAGATTTTGGCCGCCGCGGGAGTCAGTTCGCCGGTTTTCTGTTCGATTTTGACCAGGTTCGGATCCATGAGGTGCGTGGCTTTGCCAAACACCGTGGCCCAGGGGAAAAAGAACGCCACTTCCACATCGAAGATAATGAACAGCAGCGCGACGACATAGAAACGCAGATCAAACTGCACAAAGCTGGAGCCGATGGTCGGTTCGCCGCACTCATAAACAGCCAGTTTTTCGGCGTTTGGCTCCGCCGGCCGCAAAAACTTGCCGACAAGCAAGTTGACAAACAGAAACACCGCCCCCACAGAGGCAAACAACGCCAGATAAGCGACAGCGACGGTAGCAGACATACTTTTAGCGTAAAAGAGGAGACAGTAACGCACAACGCGGTGAAAGCGACCATTTTACGGCAATCAGCATGGTTTACAAGCGGGCGGCGCGCACGGCAGACGGGGTAGGTATCTGGGCGGCCGAGACAAATAATACTGCCTGTGCAGGCGCTGCGGTTAATCAGGGTCAATAAACATCCAACAAATCGCGGCGGCGAGATAGATGCCGGCGAACACGGCGAGCACCAGCTCCCAGTCGCCGGTGGCCGTTCGCAACTCGGCGGCGACAATGGGAAACAACGTCGCGCCAAAACTGCCGCACATGTTCATAATACCAAACGCCGTGGCCACGCGCTCGCCGCCGGCCTGCATCGTCACCGCGTAGCTGATCGATCCGCACATCGCCGCGGCGAACGCGCCCAAACTGATCAACATCGTGGCGGCCAGGGGGCTGGCTAGCAAAAGAGCCGCCGCCACGCAGCCGGCGCAGGCGAGCAAGCTGACAATGGCCAGCAATTGTTGGCCCAGCCGCCGGCTGCCGGTACGCGCGAGCACAAAGTCAGACGCGATTCCGCCCAGCGGCGACCCAACCACCACCGCCAGCAACGGCAGGCCATTGAGCCACCCCGCTTCGTCCACGCTGATCGCCCCGGTTTCTTGCAGATATGTCGAAAACCAACTTACAAAAAAAACATAACCGGCGGCCCGCAGAAATTGTTGCAGGCAAATCAACCACAGACTGGGCTTGCGAAGGAGTGACCCAAGTTGGCCGTTCGCGCCCGCGCCGCCGCCGCCGCCGGATCGCAGCGTGACCGGATGCCGGCCGTACAAAGCTGCGAAGACCAGCGCCCAGACCAAACCAGGCGCCGCCGCCGCCAGCACGACGACTTGCCACCGCACGTTGCGGCCGAGCAGTTCGCCGCCGGCGGCCGCCATGACGGCGGCGCCCACCGACATGCTGCCGCCGAGAAAGCCGGAAGCGGTCGCCCGGCGAGTCGCGGGAAGCGTCGCCACCACCAAGCGCGCGGCGATGGGAAACAAGCCGGCTTGCGCCATGCCGCAAATCGTCCAGACGATCAGCATGGTCTCGATGGTGTTTGTCACGGGCAAAAGCGCCGTGGCCAACGCCGAGAAAGCGACACAAGCCGCCAGCACGCGAACGGCGCCGAAGGTATCGCCCGCCCAGCCCACTGGAATCTGGCAAATCGCGTAGCCGGCGAAGAACGCCGACATGATCCAGCCGACCTCGGTTTTGGAGAGATCGAGATCGGCCTGAATCGACTCTTTGGCCACCGCGATGACTTGCCGCTGCGCGTAGGCGATGGCGGCCGCGGCGCAGAGCAGCGCGAGCATGATATAGGGCGATGACCGTCGCCTTCCGCTCGCGTTCGTGGGTTGTGCCTCATTTGGGCTATGGCCGCGCATGGCGGCCATTATAGCCTGCAACCTTCATTGATACTGTGCGCGAGCGGAATTCAGGCCGTCGCCTCACGGCGAGCGTTCTTTCAATTTGACCCGCGTGCCGTGTAGGGTGCGGCCGGGGGCGGATTGGCCGGCGCCGGGGGTGGCAGTTCGCTCACGCCGGACGCGGGAACTTCTGGCCCCACGCTGTCATCGTCGAAGGCCTGCGTGCCAGGTTTTGATTTGCGTCGGGCCATTTTGGCATTGCCGTCCTGAAACGCCTCCTGGCCCTTGAAAACGCGGCGATATCGCACATGCTCGTCCTGGTCGTAAGTCACCAGCACTTGCACTTCGGTGCCATCGGCCCAGATTTCAGCCGGAACACCGACCACTTCCCAGAGTCCGCCGGTCGCCACGTCGGCGGCGCCATGCACGAAAGCACGGCTCATCTTCACGCCTTTCGTGTAACCCTGCTTGAAGGAGAAGACATCTTCAATGGTGCCATCGGGACGCGGCTTGGTGTAAGTCGGGGCGCCAAGTTCGGCGATCACCTGGGGGCGAGGCGTACCTTCATGCAACACACCGAGATTTTTTTTATCGGGTTGGCGCGAAGCCTTGACCGCGGCGCAGCCCGACAGCCCTACCATTGAGACAATGGCGGCGCATGCCAGCGTGCGAAGCATCAGCCTGATCGCTTGACGGAGCACCTCGTCAACCCTCTACCACGTTCCCAGGAAAAGGCGACGCACTATAGTCGCCATCATCATCGTCGGTCAACCCGAAACTGTTTCTAAAGCCGGGCGGGGGTGCATGGCATGGTTTGCAGGGCGAGATTGATCTCGGCTTGGGGGAGGAGGCGGAATTACAATCGTTCGGCGGGTCAATCAGGGTGGTTGGGCGGTTTGGAGTATTTTTTCTGGAGATTGGTCATGGATTCGACCTCGGATATTGACTATCGCGATGAAATTGCGGATTTGCTCGTGGAGCGCCTAACCCGTTCAGGCAAGCTCGCTGACCTGGGAAATGCCGGCCTGGAAACGATTGAAGAGGAAGTGCTGGCGAGCATGGTCGATGTCACGCGCGATACGATCTCCAAGCTTTTCGAGCGTTGATCTTGATCGACTGTTTGCGCGGGCCTTGTAACGCCAGGACAACCCGTGCGAGATCAGGGCCGAATCGGTCGGTTCAAAACGGACCAAGATAAAAAGATGGTCGCTCCGCGACAATGGAAAGCGGCGATAAATCGCACGCACTCCAAGACGACGCCAAATACCCACCCCAGGGTCAGCCGCTTACGTCTAAATTGTATTAGTTTTGGTTAGACGCTCTTGCGCTTGCGGCCCTTGCGCCGCCTGGTCGGAAGCTGGCCGATATGCCAGGCGAGGCGGCCGTACAGACGAGCTTCAATAAAGATCACGGTCGCCAGCAGTGGGGCCGCGAGCGGTATGGCGATGATTGGCGACATGTACAGCGCCGCTCCGAACGCTCCCCCGCCCGCCAGTAACAGCAAAGCCGATTCGAGGTAGACCACCAGCCAGCCTCCAGGCATTTGCAGCAGGCTGTCGAAGATGACGCTCGAATAGGGAGTGAGCGGCGTGGCGGCCTCCATCGACGAGAGCAGAAACAACGGGAAGAGGAGGTTTGTCGCCAGGGCCGCCGTCAGCGCGCCCCAAAGCGGTTCGCTCACTTTTCCCAGCGGCCAGGCGACCGTCGCCGCGGCCGCCAGTGAAAGCCCCAAGTGCAGTCCGATGTACAACATCGTGCCGATGCGCTCGCGCCAATCACCCTCGGGCCAACCGGCCACTTCGTCGTTGCCCGAACCGGTGTCTTGCACGATGGCCACAAAGCAACCGGCCGCATACGACAGCACCCAAACCCACAGCCACATCAGCGGCAACATCAAGTAGGGCACGACCGTCGTAACCTGATTCAAGCCGCCGTGGGCGAGCAGCAGAATGAACCCCGTCAGACCCAATGCCGGCAACATGAGCAGCGAGAGGATGGTCCAACGAGCCCATGCTCCCGGCCACCAGGGAAAGTCGAACACGCCGTGGAAGTACCAGCCGCGTTCGGGCGGAGCGGCCGGTTCGGGTTCGTGCTCGGCTTCGCGCTCGACCGTCAGATAACGGAATTCGGGTTCGACGCGATTCGGCAACTCGCCCATCGCGTACTTACCCGGCTTGGGTAAGACGGGAGCTTTTTCGGGAGCGGGCGGCGGCGGCACCACAAAGACCGTATCACAATCGGGGCAACGAGCGCGCCGGCCGACGTGCTTTCGCCGTGGATGCAGCCGCGCCTGACACTTAGGGCACAATACCGGAAAGAAATCCGCGTCGGCCGTTTCACTGCGCGCCGGGGCCAGCGCCTCGCGCACGCTGTATTCGCCCGGATCGCGTCGCTTTGGCGTCGCCTCCGGCTCCGGCGGTCGCGGTACGAGCACCGCGGAGTAACAATCCGGGCAGCGCACATGCCTGCCGGCGCGTTCGACGCGCGGGTGCAGCACCGCTCGGCACTTGGGGCACACTACGCGCACGAATCTTGGATCGTCGCCTTCCATTTTTATCCTAATCAATAAAGTGTACGCGAAAACATTGTATACTATTTGCCAAGGCGCTGGCGACGGACTATGCTTTGAGACTTACAGAGTGGGCGCGCAACATCATTGAGTGGAGTTTAGTCGCATGGCGAAAGTCAAGGCAGCGAAGGGTGTAACCAAGAGCGATATTGTCCGTGATTATTTGAGAAGCAATCCCAAGGCCACCGTGCATGATATTGTCGATGACCTGAAAGCGCACGACATTTCACAAGCGTTGGCCCAGAAGATCAAATATAAAGATAAAGGCCACAAAGCGGGTGGCCGGCGTCCGTCCAGTCCGTCCCGCGCGGTGCGAACCACGTCGCCGGTCGCCGCGGCGCCGGTCGCCACGGCGTCGGCCGGTGACGAAAGCAAGGCGGATTCCATTCGGCGCGCCGTCGGTGGCATGGGCAAGCGCGTGCGTCCGCGAGATGTGGTGGCGGTGCTGCGCGAGGAAGGAATCCAGGTAAGCTTCGCGCAAGTCGGCGCCGTTTTGAAAAGAATGGGCATGCGTCGCCGGTCGCAGCGCCGAGCCACGGCTGCCCCCGGCGCCAAGCGCGCATCCGCCGCCACCGCCAGCGCCCCCGTCGCCATTTCGCTCGACGCTTTGATCGCCGCCAAGAAGCTGGCCGACCAACTCGGCTCGGTTCAAGCCGCCAAGCAGGCGATGGACGCGCTGGCCAAACTATCGTAAGACGAGCGCCGCCGATTTGCCCTGCGGTTGAAATGCGCGTGGCGGCCGCCTCTGTAGGGAACGGGGCGCCTCCAGTCCCCGTTGCCCACAGACGTCTCAACCGCCCGCCTCGCGCCCGTCGAGACCACAAGAATCCATTTGGCAGGCCGCACGCGGCGCTTTACATTAACGAGCATGCGCCGCATGCCAACAACTTCGCCCTCGTCGTCTTCTCATACACGGCCGCGCTTCGTGCCGGGCTCGCGCCCCGAGCGCTGCGCCGCCGGGCCGCCGGTGATGCGCGCCATCGCTTACCACGACAACGACTTCATCGAAAAGGAAATCAGCCGACCGGACGAGGTGAGCGAACTGCTGCAGAACTGGCCCGTCACGTGGCTCAATGTCGCGGGCCTGGGCGACGCCGAAGTGATCGAACAACTCGGTCGCCTGTTCGGTTTGCATCCGCTGGCCTTGGAAGACGTGGTGAACGTACATCAGCGGGCGAAGGTCGAGCAGTATGGCGAGCACCTGTTCGTCGTGGCCCGCATGCCGCGCGAAAACGAGGAATTGGCGACCGAGCAGACCAGTCTGTTTATTGGCAAGAACTTCGTGCTGACGTTCATTGAAGATCCCGGCGACAGTTTTGAGCCGGTTCGCACACGGCTGCGCGGCGGCGGTCGCGTGCGCGAGGCCGGGCCGGGTTATCTCATGTATAGTCTGCTCGACGCGATCATTGACGCTTATTTCCCCGTGATCGAGACCTTTGCCGAGCGGCTCGACAGGTTGGAAGACCGCGTGACGACTCGGCCCAGCCGCCGGGCGGTCGCCGAAATCCACGCCGCCAAGCACAGCTTGCGCGCGTTGCGGCGCATGCTGTGGCCGTTGCGCGAGGCCGTCAATTCGCTCGTCCGCGATCCTTCGCCTTTGATCGACGAAGACACGCGCGTGCATCTGCGCGACTGCTACGATCACCTGGTGCAAATCATCGACTTGTTGGAAACCTACCGCGAGCTGTGTTCCGACCTGACCGACCTTTACCTTTCGAGCCTGAGCAACCGCATGAACGAAGTGATGAAGGTGTTGACCATCATCGCGACCATTTTCATGCCACTGAGCTTCATCACCGGCCTGTACGGCATGAACTTTCATACCGACGCTTCGCGGTGGAACATGCCCGAGCTAAGTTGGCGGTTCGGTTACTTTTACGCGTTGGGTCTGATGTCGCTGACGGTGCTGACCATGCTCTGGTATTTCCGCAGCAAGGGGTGGTTGTCGAACGGAAAATGATTCCGCAGACGCCTTTGTCGAACAAGCCGATAACCGGTGGCCTGAAGCACCAACCAAGGTAGGACCACGCTTTAATTGGCTAGCGGCTGGAAGATTCTTTCGCTTGAAGCTCTTCGAGCAATCGCCATATCTCACGGTAGCATTTGTCGAAGGAGTCGCACCGGCGAGCGCTTTTCAAGTCGAACACCGCCGTCAGGGCCGGCTGATCTAGGATCTCTCGATAACGCGACCCAGCCGTCATAGTAGCTCAATAGCGCGGTCTGCGCCACGAACCAACTGCTGATCTCAACGCCCACCGCGGGCCGTCAACGATAGGCGGCTCCATAGCGCAGCGCGGCTTCGTCGATCGCGACGAAAACGATCGGCAGCGCGACGCCAATCAATAACAGGCGCAGGGCGATGGTAGGGCTTCGCATGACCCATAGTATAGCGGCTCTTGCCGATGAAGCGTGCCCGATCTAAGATGGCAACGCTGCGGTCGATGTTTCCAAGGAGTTTTTTCCGCGTTTCAAGAGCGAACTATGCCCCGCCAGTTGGATGCCTTGGAGCGGCAGCGATTCAAAGCGTTCTTCCCGAATCTTGATGTCGATCGCGCGGTCGTGACGGGCGAAGGATCGACAGTCTATAATTGTATTGCTTGGACAGTCGGCATGACGCACCGCTGGATCTGGCCGGGCAACGCCCTCGCGGACTTCGATGCCTTTTATTACCGCTTCGGTATTGTAAGATCGGGCGATGGAAATATCGCAGCCTGGGGACTCTCCGCGACGGACTTTCAGCGCCGTACAGAAACTTGGTGGAACAAGCAATGAAGCAACGGGAAAAGATCGTCGAGTCGTATCTATCAGCGTCGCATAAGCGCCTGCTTCGCGAAGAGTTGAAACAACTCCCTCGCGATGTCCGCGCCGCGTTTGACAAGGCATTCGATGATTGGAAGAGCACCTGGTTCATGGGCGGATTGGCAATTAGCTCCAACCCACGGACGAGAGCCGTGGGCAAAGAGTACGATGCCTTGATCGCTTTCGGTCCCGAAATCCTTCCACTCGTGATCGAGCGGTTATCAGAGCCGGAGAATTTCCTGGCCTTGCAGCTCTATGACGCCTTGCAGTCAAATGAAAAACTGCTGGTGCAATTCAGCGCAGACGATGAGCGCATTCTCGAAGGCGAGCAAGGCCGCGCGGCGAGCGTCGTTCATGCCTGGTTCGCAAATCAATAAACCCGCGCGACCGCCGATCCTTTTTCGCCGGCGGTGCCGCCATGAGCAACCGGTTTGCGTCGCCCGCGGCGAAGGCGCATAATGACGCGCGTGAAACCTTACGCGGTCGGGCACGCTCCTCGCATCAGCACAGCCATGATTCCAACCCTTTTTTCCGTAAGTTACGCCGGCTACTGGGGCCAACACCGCCATACGCTGCCGGAGTTTCTGCGCAAGGCGGCGTCGCTGGGTTATGCGGCGGTTGAAATCAGCGGCAAACGGCCCCATTTGTCGCCGCTCGACACCGACGACGCCGCGCTCGCCGAACTGCGCGCGACCGCTCAAGCGGTCGGCGTCGAGATCGCCACCATCGCCGGCTATACCGATTTCACCGCCGGCCGCACGACGCCCGAAGTGCCCTACGTCGAATTGCAGTTGGCCTACATCGGGCGGTTGGCGCAAATGGCCAAGGCCCTGGGCGCCAAGATCGTCCGCGTCTTTAGCGGCTACTCGCCGGAAACGGCCCAGTATCAATGCGATTGGGAAAAATGCGTGAAGGCGCTGGCGGAAGGCGCCGCGCTGGCGGCCGATCAAGGCGTCGTGCTCGGCCTGCAAAACCATCACGACGTGGGTTTGGCGGTCGATGCCTATGAACTGCTGCTCGACGACGTCGGCCATCCCAATCTCAAGGCGATGTTCGATCCCTGGTCGCCGGCCCTGGTGGGCGAAGATTTGTATCACGCCGCGCGGCGGTTGGCCCCGCGCATGGTGCAAACGACGCTGGCCGATTACGTGCGCATCCAGCGCTATGCCTACGAGCCGGCGCTGGTCAACTACCGTCGCTTGGAACCGCCCACCGTCCGCGCCGTGCCCCTCGGAGAAGGGTTTATCGATCTCGAAGCCTTCTTCGCGGGCTTGAAGGAAGGCGGCTTCAAGGGGTATGTCGCTTACGAAATGTGTTCTCCGCTTCGCGGCGGTGGCAGCGAGGCCAATCTCGACGCCGCCGCGCATAAGAGCCTACAAAAAATCCGTCAACTCAGCGGAACGTGACCGTGCTCAAACACCTGCTCATCCATCCCAAAATCAACGAGGTGCTGGCCGCCGCCGGGCATCACGCCAAAGTGCTCATTGCCGATGGCAATTACCCGGCGTCGACCAAACGCGGGCCAAACGCCGAACTGGTTTGCCTGAACCTGATGCCGGGCATCGTGAATTGCACGCAGGTGCTCACCGCCTTGCTCTCGGCCGTGCCCATCGACGGCATCAACACCATGATGTACACGCCCGAAGATCCCTACACGCTCGATGGCGATCCGCCCGTGTGGGAAGAATACCGCGCCGTGATTCGCGCGGCCGGACTGAAGCTGCCGCTCGAACCGATTCCCAAGTGGGATTTTTACGAGGCGGTGCAAACGCCCGATCATGTTTTGACGATTCAGACCGGCGAGCAGCAGCGGTTTGCCAATTTGCTGTTGTCGGTTGGAGTGAGAATGGATTGACATGACGCCAATGATCGACTCCCACCAGCACTTTTGGCAACTCAACCAGCCGGCGCCGTTTGACTACGCTTGGCTCGACGCGCCGCAAAACGCCCCCATTCGCCGCGATTTTTTGCCCGCACACCTGGCCCCGCACTTAAAAGCGACGGGTGTTGAGCGAACGGTGTTTGTGCAGGCCCAGCACAACCTGGCCGAAAACCGCTGGGCGCTCAAGCTGGCCGACGAGCACGACTTTATCGCGGGCGTGGTCGGCTGGGTCGACCTGGCCAGCCCCGATTGCGAGCACCAGTTGCTGGAGTTCAAAAGCCGGCCGAAGTTCGTCGGCGTGCGGCATATTACCCAGGACGAACCGGACGACGATTTTGTCGTTCGCCCGGAGGTGTTGCGCGGGTTGCGCGTGTTGGAAAAGCACGCGGTGCCGTTCGATCTGTTGTTTTACGTCAAGCATTTGCGGCACGCGGTCAAGCTGGCCGAGGAACTGCCGGAGTTGCCGATGGTGATCGACCATCTTGCCAAGCCCCGCATTCGCGAGCATCGCAGCGACGACTGGCTGCCGCATTTTCGCGCGGCGGCGAAGCAGCGAAACCTTTACTGCAAGCTCTCCGGCATGGTTACCGAGGCCGATTGGCAGCGCTGGACCGCCGACGATTTGAAGCCTTACGTTCAAGCGGCGCTGGATTGTTTTGGCCCCGAGCGGTTGATGTATGGCTCCGATTGGCCCGTCTGCGAGTTGGCCGCCGGATATGAGAAGGTGTTTTCAGCGCTGCAAGAGGCGCTTGGCCCGCTCAGCGAGAGCGAGCGTGCCGCGATCTTTGGCGGCACCGCCGCACGGTTCTACAAGCTCAAATGACCGGCAAAACCGGGCGCCGCTGTTCCGTACTGCTGAAATCTGGGCTCCAATTGTCAGGGTAGGCGCCACGAACCTTTCTGGGACAGTCAGATGCGTTTTCTTGTTTTGTCATCGCTCGTCGGGGCCGCGCTGCTTGCGCCGGCGGAAGTTCAAGCTCAGTTGCCGCCGGGTTATTGGAGCTATTATGACACCAACCACCAGACCCACCGGCGGCAACCGGCCTACCATGCGATGCCTGGCCATCAGCCGCCGACAGACGCCCCGGTCGGGCCATCGAGCCGGCCAAACCTTGCCTCCGATCCGTTCGATTATAACGGTCGCGGCATGACCGGCCACGGCCTGAGCACGTATCAAAGCAACGGCTATAGCGGATCGAACCAAAACTTGTACTACGGCTACTGGGACGGCGGATTCCAGGGAGGCAGCCTTTATGGCTACTCCATGTATCCGCACTTCAATCGGCCCGGCTTCACCTACTGGCAATACTGACGCCGATCATCAATTGCATTTCGCCTTACCATTGGGCGCGGCGGTTCGGTAGAATACATAAAAGCCAATCCTAAAACCTATGTTGGTTCACACGGGCGCGACCGCGGGGCGGCCCGCCGGGCCGTCTTTTGCATCAGACGGGCCGGCGGCCCGCCCCACGATTCGGTTTGGGGATAGGCTCTCATTTTGAAACCGAGCTTCGAGAACCTGCCGATGAGCCTCGCGGTATTGCACGACATTGTTTCCGGCCGCGCTCCGGCCGCGCTGGGTTTTACCGTCGATGAATTTCATCGCATGCTCGCCGATGGCATTCTTACCGATGGCGCGCCGGTCGAGTTGATCGACGGCGTGATTCTGCACCATGCCCAGCCAGTTCCCGGGCGTCGATCCGTATATCGAAGGTTCTGGCCTTTGGCCAGACTTCGATCACGAGTTCATCACGGCCTGGCGCGGAGTGTTGCGCCGCGCGCTACCGAAGCACTATGAGGCGCGAATCAACGAAGAGATTCACCTTGTCGATCTGCCGTCCGGAGGCATGCGTAAGATTTTGCCCGACGTGGCCGTCGAGCGACGTGAATCGTATCCCGCGCCCGCCGAACCGGCTTCCTGGCAACCGTCGCCGGCCACGGTAACCTTGCCACTGCCGCTTGATGAAGAGGAAGTCCGTGAAAGCTGGATCGAAATCCACCATCGTCCCGATCGCTCGCTGGTCGCGGTGCTCGAACTGCTTTCGCCGACGAACAAACGCGGCGAAAGTCGCTCGAAATACCTCGCGAAGCGCAAAACGGTCCTGCGAAATCGGGTGCATTTGGTGGAAGTTGATCTGCTCATCGAGGGCGGCCGCCTGGCGCCGCCTTACGAATACCCAACGGCTGATTTCGTCGCGCTCCTCGCTCGGGCCGATCGTGTCGGCGTTTGTGAGGTGCGTTGTTGGAATCTTCCTGACCGCCTGCCGCATCTGGCAATCCCGTTGAAGCCGCCCGACGCCGATGTCACAATCGACTTGCAAGAGGTCTTTGATCGAGCGTTCGACCAGGGCGCCTATGCCGAGACGATGGATTACCATCGACCTCCGGGAGTGAAGCTCTCGCAGGCCAATTCGGCTTGGTTGGCGGAGCGCGCGCGGGCGGTTCAGGGCTAATCCGGATTCTTCATCGGCCAGCATCGTCTCAGGTTCACGTTTTTCAAGCGTTTCAATGTTGACAGTCGCCTTCCGACCGTCTGCGAAATCGGCAAGCTCCGGCTTGCCAATGTGTCTGTTGAAGATGCCCTCGGCTTGCCCGAGGGAGTTTTCACGTTGGTTGTCTACAGAAGCGGCCTTCCCCAGACGTCCGATTTTTCGCCGCTTGG
>DASVGM010000297.1:0-3607 GCA_036379555.1 Pirellulales bacterium
CGAAAGCCGTCGTTTCTAGCGGTCAATCACCGCTCCACCGGCGTGAAGCCGGCGGTGGCGGAGCGGAACAAATCTCACATCGATCCGTTGGGGATTTGCGTCCATAAAATATCGCATACACGACGACCGCTTTGCGGCAGCCGAAAATCTGGCGTGGATAAGTCACTCGTTACGGACGCTTTTCGCGCGGCACGAACTCACGCAGCGTCGGACCTGTATAAATCTGCCGCGGCCGGGCGATCTTCTTGGTCGGCGAGTGGTGCATCTCCGACCAATGCGCGATCCAGCCGGGCAAACGGCCAATGGCGAACAATACCGTGAACATCTGCACGGGAATGCCCATCGCCCGGTAAATGATGCCCGAGTAAAAATCGACGTTCGGATAAAGCTTGCGTTCAATGAAATAAGGATCGGAAAGCGCGGCCGCCTCCAGTTGCTGGGCGATGTCGAAAATCGGATCTTTGATCTTCAACTTTTTCACCAGCCGATCGCATATACTCTTGATAATGATGGCCCGGGGGTCGTAGTTTTTGTAAACGCGGTGGCCAAAACCCATCAAGCGGAACTGGCTGTTCTTGTCTTTGGCCAGGTCGATGTATTTTTTGACGTTGCCGCCGTCAGCCCTGATTTTTTCCAGCATTTCCACGCATGCCTGGTTGGCGCCGCCGTGCAACGGCCCCCACAAGGCGCTAATGCCGGCCGAAATGGAAGCAAAGAGATTGGCGTTGCTCGATCCCACCATCCGCACCGTCGAGGTGCTGCAATTCTGTTCGTGATCGGCATGAACGATGAGCAGCAGGTTCAGCGCCTCGACGAAGTCGGGGTCGAGTTCGTAAGGCTCGCTGGGCACCGCGAACATCATCTGCAAAAAGTTTTGGCAGTAACCCAGTTCGTTGCGCGGGTAGATAAACGGCTGGCCGATCGATTTTTTATAGCTAAAGGCGGCGATGGTCGGCAGCTTGGCGATCAGCCGGAAGATCGAAATCTCCACCTGCTCCGGATTGTGCGGATCGAGCGAGTCTTGATAAAAGGTGGACAGCGCCCCCACCACCGAACCGAGAATGGCCATCGGATGCGCGTCGCGCGGAAAGCCGTTGTAAAAAGCCTTCATGTCCTCGTGCAGCATGGTGTGCCGCCGCAACGAGTTGCGGAAGTTGTCAAGCTGTTGCTCGTTGGGCAGATTGCCGTAAATCAGCAAGTAGCTCGTCTCGATGAAATCGCACCGCTGGGCCAGCGCCTCGATCGGATAGCCGCGATAGCGGAGTACGCCCTGCTCGCCGTTAAGATACGTGATGCCGCTGGCGGTCGCCCCCGTGTTGACGTAGCCCTCATCGAGCGTTACCAGGCCGGTCTGTGCCCGTAAGTTGGATATATCGACGGCGCGCTCGTTTTCGCTGCCCACGCGAATCGGCAACTCGAACTCTTTATCGCCAATCTGCAGCTTGGCTACATCACTCATTCAAAATGTTCCTTTCGGCAAGTCCGGAGTGGAAACTCGCAACGTGCGCAGTTTAGCCCCCGCCGCGACGTTCCACAAGCAAAAGATCGCTGTAAGAGCTTTCCACACGATCGGCCGCCGAAACGCCCAGCCGCGCGGCGAGGTCGGAAATCAACTTCGCGGCGACGTTTTCATCGTCGCCAGGGGCCAGCACGGCCTCAAATTCCACAAACTCGCCCAGTTCCTCCACGTGATCGAGATGAATCCTTACATTCTGGTAAAGAAACACATCGCGATGTTTTCGCACGACCACCAACACGCCCAGCGCGGCCGCCAGCGCCGCCAGCAGCGTCGCGGGTTCAGCGATCTGAACGAGCCAATAATCGCTCGGCCGCGGCTGGGTTGAATCCGCGCGCGCGTAACTCACAAGCTGCGCCGGCAGAGCGCCGCGTTGGCGCAGCTTCAGGCGGCCATGCGCGCAGCGAAAGTAGGTGTCGACCTGCTCCTCGCGGCCGGCGAATTTGGCGATTTCATCACACACGCGCCGGCTGGCGTCGAGGGAATGAAGGCGCGCTTTGATTTCAATGTTGCGGCGCGCGTCTGCCATCAATATCCCGCGCCCGGCGTTTCAACCTGTGGCGGTTGCGGCATGGGGGCGGAACCACCGGCCGGGGCGTTCCCGCGCGGATTGGGAGCGTACGGCCGACCATAACCACGGGGCAACCGCGCCGGGTTCCAGCCGTTGGGCGGCTGCCGCCCCGCGGCCGGGTAGCCTGCCGGCCGTTGCCGCCGCGGATCGAAATACCCGCCGGCCTGTGGCGGCGGTGGATTGGGTTGGGCGACCTTCGCCTCCGGCGGCGTGCGCTGCCAGGGCATGCGAAAACGCCGCGGCGCCGCGCTGCCCGCCGCTTGTTGACCGGCAGGCGCGGCGGTGGAACCGCCCGGCGGATATTGCGGCGCCGCCCCCGGCGCTGGACTGGGCGGCGCGATGCCGCGGCGATATGGCGGCGGCAGCGGCCCGCCACCGCGAGGGAAGTTTGGCTGTGGAGCGGTCGGCGGCATGGCCTGCGGCGGTGCATAGTTTGGCGGTGCGTAGCCGCCGGGCGGTGCGTAACCCTGTGCCGGTGGCGGCGGCTGGAATGGCGGCGGTCCTTGCGAGGGCAATTGATAGGCGTTGTGCTGTGGACCGGCGGGCATCAGGGCGGGACCGGCTTGTTCGTGCGCGGCAAGCGTCGCCCCCTGACGATTGGGAATATACGTGACGCCGGCCGGCGCGGTGTCGTTGGGATGCAGATAAGAGACAAGCCGGCCTTCTTGACGCACACGTTCCATTAAAATGTCGAGCTCAGGCTCGCGCGTCCAACTCTTCGTCGCCTGAAAATTGTCGATCCGCACGGCCAACTCCACGCCCACCGCCTGTTTCGAGGGATTGACGAAGTAGCCGCTCAGCGACATGCCTTGAACCACCCGATCGAGATCGCTTTTACTGATGTCCAACGCCCAGGCTTCAAACACTCCGTCGCTCATCTTCATGCCGGGCAGAATGTCGCGCGCGGCGGCGGCGAAGCTGTCGCTCCACTCTTGCCAAAACGCCTTCTTGCTCTGGCCTTGGTTTTGCGCGTTCGGCGGCGCGTGTGTTTCGATCACCATCTCCGCCAAGGCGAAGCCCGCTTTGCCATTGGGATGCGGATAGCGTATGGAGAGGCGAATCACCGATCGATCGGGATAGGGGCTGCTCGCCAGCCGCTCTTGCGTCACCTGTCGGCCGTTGATGCGCGCCACCGTCAGCGGCTCGCTGAGTTGGCCGCCGTCGACGCGGTAAGTGAGCGTTACGCCTTGATAGCTGCCGGCCGCTGAATCGATTTGCAGCGTATGCGGCGCGAACGTCGAGCAGCCGGCCAGCGTCAGCGCGGCGCACAGCCCGGCGGCGCGAAAAGCGGTCCCCCTCACCGGTAGTCCTCGCGAATAGGATGGAATACGTCCAGCGCCCGCACGGGGCGGTCGCCGGCGATAACCTTATGTTTGACACCGCCAGGAATCCGCCACATGGTGCCCGGCCCGACGATCTTCGATTCACCCCCGACAATGAACTCCGCCTCGCCTTCCAGCATCAGCCCCATCTGTTCGTGCGGATGGCAGTGCTCTTCGACGACGGCGTGCGGTTCGAAT
>DASVGM010000298.1:0-3176 GCA_036379555.1 Pirellulales bacterium
CTGATCGCCCGGCCAAGCGTTTGAAACGAAAAGATCGTGCGCACCGGAAAGCCGTTGCCGACCCAATGCGCGTCGGCGTCGCGGTGAATGTCAATGAGCTGTTTCATGCTTTGCTCCAGGCCGCGTTGTAGAACTTGACCAGCGCTCACATTTACCACATTGTGGGATGCAAAGCCAGTACGTCCACGATGCCAAGTGCCTTGTTTCACCGGGATCGGGCGTAGGCCGGCTGCTGTTGCCGCGAGCGGGCAAATGTTGTATTCTTCGCCACTTCCCGATGAAAGCAACAAGGATGTCCACATGCAACTCGGCGAATCGCTGCCAATGCGGTCTTTGGTAGAGGGCCTGCGACAAAGCAAGCTGGTCAGGTTTTGTCGTCAACTCCACCAGCGCGCGACCACCACCCATCTAAAAGAACTGCCGGTGACGGCGGTGGGGCCGCAACGTGAAATGCGCGTGGGCGATCAAGAGCTCATCAATTTCGGCTTCGATAGTTTTTTGGGGCTCGACCAGAACGCGCAAGTCCGCGAAGCCTTGGTGCGGGGCGCGCAGCGCTGGGGCACGCAGTTTGGCGCTTCACGCGCCTTCGCCGTCTGCCAGGCTGAGCTGGAGCTGGAGCGTCGAATCGCTCATTGGATGGGCACCGAAGCGGCGCTGATTTTTCCCTCGGTCACGCTGGCCAACATGGGCGTGCTGCCCGGCCTGGTCGATCCGCAAGACCTGATCGCGGTGGATGAATTCGCTCACAATTCGATTCAAGAGGGGGTCAAACTGGCCAAAGCCAACGGCGTGCGCGTCGTCACCTTTCGCCATGACGATCCAGAGGCGCTGGAACGCGTGCTGCGTGAATCGCGCCCCTATCGGACGGCCCTGGTGGCCATCGACGGTGTCTATAGCATGAGCGGCGCCATCGCCGATATGGCCGGCCTGAATCGCGTCGCCAAACGCAACAACGCCGTGCTCTACATCGACGACGCTCACGCCACGGCCGTGATGGGCGATTGCGGTCGCGGCACCGTGCTGGAAACGCTGGGCAGCTACGACAACACCATCGTCGTCGGCTGTTTTTCCAAGGCCTGTTCGGTGTTTGGCGCCTTCGTGGCTTGCCCGGATGAGTTGCAGGGTCTGCTCAAGATGCGATCGACAACGTATATTTTCGGCGGCCCGGTTCCACCTCCCTATCTGGAAGCCGCCTCGGCCGTGATCGACCTGCTTTGTTCCGCGGAATACGCGGCCTTGCGCGCGCGGCTGGACGCGAATATCGACCGCGCCGTGACCGGCTTTCAACGGCAACACCTGGTGTTGCTCGGCGGTAAATCGCCCATCTTGTCCATTCTGGTCGGCGACGAGGAAGACACCTTTCTGGCCGGCAAATTGTTGTTTGACCGCGGTTACTACGTGCAATCGGTCACGTTTCCCGCCGTGCCCTATCATGCCGGCGTGCTCCGCGTGCAGGTCAACGCCAACCACACGCCAGAGGCGATCGACGGACTGCTCGACGCCTTCGCCGACATGAGGAAGATCGTTTCCCTACCGCTTCGAGAAGAACCTTCGCTCGTTTATTGCGACAACGCTTAACGGACTATTCGCCATGATGCGCTTTTCTCACCTTTCGCTCTCGGCGGCGCTGGTCGCCGCGCTGGCGCCCTTCAGCCTGCCGCCGCCCGCGGCGCAAGGCCAAAACGTCGTGAACGAAGAAGCACGCGAGTTTGACATTTTTGTCAAAGACAAGCCCGCCGGAACGTGCGTCATACGCATCAGCGACCTTGACGACGGTACGACGCGCATGACGTCTGAAGTGAACGTCAAACTGAACGTCGTCGTGTTCACCTACCAATACCAGTTTTCCGGCCAGGAGTTGTGGCGCGGCGACCGCTTGCTTTCGACGTCGAACCAGGCCACCGACGGCGGCAAAAAGTTCGACGCCAAAGCCTCGGCCGATCAGGGCGGCTTTCACATTGAGGCCAACGGCCGCCGCCACGACGCCGCGGTGATCGACATGACCACCAATTACTGGCGGCCTCCCCAACCGCGGCCCGACGGCTCGCTGACCTTGATGGACGCCGATCGCGGGGCGATCCGCGCGGCGAAGGTCGAGCGGCTGCCCAATGAGGCGATTGCCTTCGGCCGGCAACAAGTGACCTGTTCCCATTATCGTTTAAGCGGCGACGTGCATTCGGAACTATGGTTCGACGGCCAAAACCGCATCGTGCGGCAGAAAGGGCTTGAGGAAGGGCACCGGACGGAGGTTCGCCTGACCCGCATCACACGTCAAACGCCGCGCATGGCGGCCCGCCCCCAACCACGTCCGCCGGTTCGTTGAGCGTCACTGATATGCAAGTTACCGAGCTTTCGATCGTCGCGCGGGGCGCGGCATGTCTCGATCGTGCGGAATTGACGGCGCTGCGCCAGCGATCGATTCCACGGTTCGCCGCGACGTTGCGACCGCAATTGCTCAAGCAGAGCGATGAGCAAACCTTGGCCGCGGCGGTGGCCCTCGATCGCGCGATCGAATCGTTTTCGCCGGACGAATCGCCCGACTTTTCAGCCTGGTCCATTGTTTCGGCCAGCCGTTATTTCGGACGTACGGCGTTTGCCGCCGTCATTGACAAATATCAGATCGACGGCGCCTGGGGCGTCTCGGTGCATGGCATTCCGCACTGTAGCCCGCATGCGTTGGCCAGTTCGTTGAGCCTGGCGCTGGCCAGCCGCGGGCCATGCCTTGGAGCGGCGGGCACCACCGGCAAGGAACTGCAGGCCATTCTCGCTGCGGCGGCCTTGTTCACCAGGGCCGGTATTCTCGGCGCGTGGTTTGTCGTGAGCGGCTGGTCGGGAGACGCGGTGAGCGGTTTGCCGGCGCCGGAGGCGCGCTGTCATGCGATCGCGTTGGCGTTGGTTCCCGCCGCGACTTCGCTCCCGCCGACGCCAAGCAGAGGGCGCATCCGGATTGAACCCGCGCGGGCCGAGACTGAGGGCTTGCCGTCGCGCGACGTGCTCTTGTGCCTGGCTTCCAACCAAGAACAGGGCCTGCAAATGGAACTTTGCGGCGGCGGGATCAAGGCGGATCTCGAGCTGTTTCCAGCCGCGCAGGTCATCGGGACAATTCCCCGTTCGATTGAAGGCCGAGGTGAGGGAATAAATCTCCCTCTCCCTCCGGGAGAGGGCCGGGGTGAGGG
>DASVGM010000299.1:0-3147 GCA_036379555.1 Pirellulales bacterium
CAAGGCGCGAACGCGGAATCGTAAAGATTCCCTCAGACTCTCTGCCGAATAGTTCGGGATAAACCATCTCCTCGCGGTGCTCCCAAATGCGTTCAAACCAATCGTTGGCGTCGGTCATAAGAGGTGATGGGCCATCATCGGAGATCGTGTTGCTCTGTAAAACACTCTCTGCTCCCTCGGCATCAGTCCGCGTCGAACACAGCGTTTGCGTCCACCGCAAATCCCTGCAACAAAACGGAGGCGGCCGATTGACCACCTTCAAAAACGCCGGCCTCAACGTAGCTGCCTTCGTGGAGAACCAAAACCATGATTGTTTCGTTTTCGGGGTTGACGATCCAATATTCCGGCACGCCCCCCTCGGCGCAGTCGCCGCGCTTGTCGACCAGATCGCGGTTCGGTTTGTCGGGACTGACAACTTCCAATGCCAAATCGGCGCCGGTCCAGAAACGGTTCTGGCGGCGCGGGTCGTTCGCCGACCGCACCAGCAGCAGATCGGGTTCACGAAACTTGCCAGGCCGAATTCTCAGCCGCAAGGGCGCGAAACGAACCTTGCCGCCGCGCGGTCTGACAAACGCCGTAAACGTTTCATAGAGAAATGCCAAAATGGCCTGATGGTGATCGGTAGGCATTGGCAGCGGTTCCAGCAGACCATCGGTAAACTCAACGAGCCGGTTCGTGTGATCGGTCATCGTCAGATATTGCTCTTCGGTCCATGCCCCTTGGCGCGGCATGACCTCGAACAAAAACTCTTTCCACGCGCGGGGCGTAAAGTCGCTCGTAAAATCAGACTGGCTGGACATAACGCGGTGCTTTCCGATCGTGTTCTTCGCGGCTTTTCATCATAACACAAAACCAGGCGTGTGGCGCGCCGGGAGAGCGTGCGTGTCGCCCGTGCCAACGAGGCGTTATGTGCCGCAAGCCGCCTGCATTGCCGCGCCCGGCCAAGGAATGGTTGCTCGCCGATGGGGGGTATGGTACGGTTAAACTGTGCCAGCGCGGCGCGCTTTCCGTAGCGGCATACGAACAACTGTGGATCGCGACGTTCGATCGCACCGGACGCATTCCGGCGGTGAATCCAGTACCGCCCCAAGGAGAACAGCCATGAAGCTTCAATGTTCCGCAGCCGATCACAGCCCGGCCATAACACTCTCAGGCAGGCTTCCGGCCTCCTGCGCGTTCCTCCTGCTGCCGTGGTTGCTCGCGGTCTCAGCGAGCTTTGCCGCCGATGCCATACCGCCCGTCGAACAGCGGCGGTTGGAATTGGCCGTCAACGATTATCTCGCCGGCAAAACGCAACTCTCGCTGCGCTATTTCGCGGCGCTGGCGGCGTCGGGCAGTGAAGCGAAGATCGCCGCCGTCGATGACTTTCTTACCAAAAAGAAGCTGCCGCCGTTGGCCCATTTGCTGGCTCAGGCGCGTTTGAAAGCCATTCACGATGGTTCGGCGGCGAAGCTGCCACGACCGCGCGCCCAGGAAGTCTTGCTGGAGTTGCCCGTGCTGATCGCCGGCTTTGATAATCAAACCGGCGACGTGCTCAAGCATCCGCTGCTCAACAAGCCGCTCGCCGACGGGCTAACCGTCAACGAGTATGATCGGCAAATTCGCACCGTGGAGGCGTTGGCGCAGACCATCGCCGACGCCCAGAAGTTGGCCGGCGGCCTGGCGTCGCTCGCGAAGTATGTTCCCCTGGCCGACCGTGCCCGGCTGCCGGCCGAGCAGGCCAATTTGGTGCTGCGAAATTTCACTGCCGAGGCTGCGAACTTACAGGCGCTCAGTCGCACGTTGGAGGGGATCGAAGCCGCGCTGCGCGTGCGCCGCTTGCGACGCGCCCCGTTGGCGTTGGGTCGGCGAGGGGCGCCGTCGGAGCGATTGCTGGCCGCCCATACCTGGCAAGAAGATAGCGCCCGACTGGATGCGTTTTTCGACGCCGTCAAAAAGAAAGGCTTTCATGCCGATGGCCCTCAAGGCCTGGCGGAATTGACCGATCCGGCGTTGCCTGAGCGCGTTCACGCCGACGTCGAGCGCTGCCGAGCGCTCGCCGGCACGCTCACGAAAAAAGTTGGCGAGCTTTATACAGCGATCGACTTTTGGCTGCGCGGACGCTATGGCGAAGGCCCTGAGTTGTTCGGGCTGGCCAAGGCCGAAAACGCCGTTAACAACCAGGACGCCGCGCACAGTATCTATCTGCCCGTCGAACCGCAGCAGCCGACCGACCCGGCCAAACAGGACGATCAAACGCCCGCCGTGCCGCACTACGCACGCCGGCATTTTCACTGGTGGGCCTGGGAGAATCAGCAGTTGGCCAACGGTGTTTTCGGCGCGGCCGGGCTGATGGAGAGCAATTTGCACGTCATTGGGCGGCAGGGCACGATGCCTTATATTCAAGCATCTCCCGGCAGAAGGGCGGCCTGGCGCAGTTTCAGCTATACTTACGCCGCACCCGACGAGGGCGCCCTGCAAGGCGCGAATCTCAAGATACTGGCCCGGCTGGTGGGATTTGTGGAATATGAGCAGGCGCTCGACCACTTTCAGCGCTTTCTCAAGGATGCGAAGCCTGATGAGTTGAAGGCCGCGGACGAACTGGTGCGGGCGCGTGACGATTTGGCGATTTATACCAATTTGTCGCGGTTGATCGAGCCGGCGGGACGCCGTGAAGCGGAGCAACCCGCCGCCGCGGGCGACACCTTTGAGCGGCGCGGCTTGGAGTGGGTGATCGCACTGGCTCGGCTGGAACATCAGGCGATGTTGGTGGGATTTACGGCCAATCCCGCTCCGCTGGTGGCCCTGTTGGAGCCGCCGCGACCGGGCGAACCCTACACAGAGTTGCTGCTGGACGGCGCCCGCATGCACTATTGGGCCTGGCGTAAAGCACGCGATAAGGCCAAGGGCGAGTTTCCCCAAGGCCCCGATTTGGTTTCCGAAGCGCGCCGTGCGGCGCTGATTATCGAGTTTTTGCTGGCGGCCCAGCAGCGTTCTAATGGGGTGATCGGGGAAATGCCGGCTTGGCAGCAAGAGGTCGAGCAGTTTCTCAATGAAGTTATGAAGCGTATTCAAGCCGACGCTGATTTGTATCAGCTCACCCTGATCGACGCCCCCCGCGTCGTGCCGGCGCCAGTGCCGCCTCCGCCCGGCGGCTTTAATTTCAAT
>DASVGM010000300.1:0-2262 GCA_036379555.1 Pirellulales bacterium
TTTACGGTAGATCGCCGCGTTCGTCCAGAGGGATCGCCCGCACCGAGCGGCCCGAACCCAAAAAAACTTGCGATTACCCTCGGCAAGCGATAGGATGCTAGGCGGTTGACATCGCACCATTTTCCACCAATTCACAGGCAAGGGGTCCGAACATGGATCAGCAACTGTCTTGTCCACACTGCCGGCAAATCGTGGCGGTTACCGCCGCCTCAACCGCGCAGCAGGCACAATGCCCCTACTGTCAGGGATTATTCATGGTTGCGGCGGCGGACGCCGGGCAAGCCGCCTTGCCGATGGTGGAAACGCTCCGCTCGCCCCCGGCGACGCGCCCCGCCGCCGAGAGTCGGGCCAAGAAGGCGCCGTCAGGTTTGCCGCCCGAATACGTGAAATACGTGATCGCCGCGGCGATCTTGCTGAACATGATGATGCTCCCCTTGCTGGGTTACTCGGTTGTTCGTTGGCTATCGCCGCGGGCGACCGCCCCGCAAACCGTTGCCGACACGTCGCCGGCGAGCGCCGCTCCGGTTGTGGTTAGTGGCACGGCGGTGGGGAACGAAACCGCGCCGGCGGCGCCCGGCCCGGTCGGCGGCGCGGCGCGGCCACCCTTAACAAACACCCCGGCGCCAGCCGCCGGGCCGCCCGTCAGTACCACCGCCTCGCCAGCCATCGCTCCGCCCGTGCAAACCCCGCCCGCGCAAGCCCCGCCCGTGCAAGTCCCGCCCGTGCAAGCTCCGCCCGCCGGGCTTGGCCGCCCCGCCGCGACCTTATCGGCCGAAGTGACCGGCGCCACGCCGGCCGACACCACCACGCTCATCCAAGCGATTGAGCCTTCGGTCGTGGTGGTGCAGGTCACGTTGGAAAAAGGAGCGGGCATCGGCAGTGGTTTTCCGCTGGATGACCAAGGCACCATCGTCACCAATTACCACGTGATCGAAGGGGCCAAATCGGCCAGAATCAAGTTCGGCAAGAAGACCGTCGAGGTCGAAGGGTTTCTCGTTTTTTCGCCCGGCAAAGACATTGTCCTTTTGAAGGCCAAACTCGGCGGCGAGAAAGTCGCGCCGCTGAAGCTCGCCACGGCCGCTCCCTCCAAAGGCGAAAACGTGCTGACCTTTGGCGCTCCGCAGGGGTTTGACAGCACGGTGAGCAACGGTATCGTCAGCTCCCTGCGCAACGGCGCCGAGTTGCGCGAAATCTTCAAAAACATGACCGGCGCAGACGCCTACGTCGATCATCTGCATTACGATCTGGACGCCCTCTGGGTGCAGACCACCGCCCCCATTTCCGGCGGCAACAGCGGCGGGCCGCTGGTCAACTTGCGCGGAGAAGTCGTCGGCCTGAATACCTGGGGCCTGACGCGGGGCCAGAACATGAACTTCGCCATCTCGGCCAACCACATCAAGCAGATGATGGTTTCCACCAGCAGCGTGCATCCGCTGTCGGAACTTCCCCCGCCGCGCGAGCAGCATGTGGCGACGGGCAAATCCAGCCGCACGCTGGAATATTGGGAGCAAGTCTCGCGCATCAATCGCGGCCTGGTCAACCGGTTGAAGGCCATTCGCCAACCGCCGATTCCCAAGACCAAGGCTCAATTGGTGGCCCTCTTTCCCAAGCTGGCCGGCATCTACAAGAAGCTGGGCGAGCTGTTGCCCGAAACCGCGGCCAAGCTCAAGGCCCTGAAGATCGACGACGTCGATGGCGACCTGGTGGCGCTGGTCACGGTCGACGCGCTGTCGTTGGAAAAAATCGGCGAAGCGGCCCGCGACATGTCGCTGAGCGCCAAGAACCTGAATATGGATCGCGTCGTGCTCTACGACTGCGAAAAGCTCGGCAAAAAAGCCTATGGCGAGTTTGAGAAGCTTGAGATCGGGCAGGCGTATGACGTGCTGCGCATTCGTCTGACCAACCGCTACGGCGAGACGTTCGCCAGCCTGCTCGATGCCGGCGGCCGACCTAAGAAGGGCGGCAAGGCGGCCGAGGATAATGCGGACGACACTGGGGAGGAATCGGCCGATGCCGGCGCGGCCAAGCGCGAGAAAGAGGCGTCTGGAAAACTCAAGATCGCCAAGAGCCTGAAATCCGCGGGCAAGAACAACGCCGCGAAAGAGCGGCTGCGACAAATCATCGACGATTACCCCGGCACGAAAGCCGCCGAAGAGGCTCAAAAACTGCTCGACCTGCCGGACTGATCGCGGCCGGCCGCTGGTTGCGGCCGCGGCACGGCGACGGTGATTTACCGCAAACTTTCCCGCGGAACGCAGAGTG
>DASVGM010000301.1:0-4981 GCA_036379555.1 Pirellulales bacterium
TCGGAACAGCTATTTCACTTCCAGCCGGTTGGGCGCGCCGCGGTACCGTGTCCAATCGCAGGAGGTGCGCGTTTACGACCGGCAACGCGTGCAGACCGACCCGCAGACCGGCAGCCCGTTGATCGATCCTGTCACGCAAGAGCAGGTGGTCGACCACACTCAAATGCTGACGGCCAAGAGCAACGCGTTTTACATTGGGCCGGTGCCGGTTTTTTACTTGCCGCGGTTCACCACCACGCTTCAGCAGCCATCGACCGTCCTCCAGTCGATGTCGTTTCAGGAAGATAAGATTTTCGGCTTTTGGTTTGAGGCCAAGTTGAACGCCTATCAACTGCTTGGCATCGAAAACCCGCCGCAGGGCGTCAATTGGAGCCTGGAAGTGAGCGAGCTTACCAAGCGGGGCGCCGGCGGCGGCACCAGCCTGCTTCTCAACCGCCCCGGCTGGTTTGGCATCGATGGACCGGTGCAAGGCACTTTTAATGCTTGGGGCCTCGAAGACCGCGGGCTCGACAACCTGGGCCGCACGAGAATGAACGATCCGCACGCGCACGACATGCGCGGCCGCATTCTGAGCCAGTTCCGGCAGCAGATTTCGCTCAACGGCAGTTCGCTCGATGAAGGGCTGCAAGTCACCGGCGAGTTGGGCTTGATCAGCGATTACAACTTCCTGGAGCAATACTACGAAGCGGAGTTTGAACAGCATAAAGACGAAACGACCGACCTCGAGGTCAAGAAGATCACCGAAAACCGCGAGTGGACCATCTACTCTCAGGTGCGCGTCAATCCGTTCTTCACGCAAACCAACTGGCTGCCGCGGCTCGATCACTATGCGATGGGGCAATCCTTGCTGGGCGATCGGCTGACCTACTATGAGCACAGCGACGCCGGCTACGCGATGTTCAACGTGCTACAGCCCCCGACCTTCTCGGCGGAGGAAATGGCCAACTTCAACTACCTTCCTTGGGAGACGGCGGGCTCTCGGCAGGGCGATCGCGTGGTAAGCCGGCATGAGATTGACGCGCCGCTGCAACTTGGCCCGGTGAAGGTGGTGCCTTACGCACTGGGCGAGCTGGCTCAGTGGGGGCAGGATCTCGCCGGCAACGACGTGGGGCGGGCGTTCGGCCAAGTGGGCGCGCGCGGCAGTGTCTTGTTCTGGGCCGCCAACCCCAACATCGAAAGCGAATTGTTCAACGTGCATGGCTTGGCGCACAAAGTGGTGTTCGACGCCGATGCCTTCGCCTCCGGCACGAATGTGCCGTTTACCAGCTTGCCGCTCTACGACTCAATTGACGACAACGCGCTCAATCGCTGGCGGCGGCGGTTCATGTCGCTCGACTACGGCGGCACGCTGCCCGCGAAGTTTGACCCACGCTATTACCTCTTCCGTTCGGGCATCCAGAGTTACGTCTCGTCGCCGACGGCGGAAATCGCCGGCAACCTGGAGGCCGTGCAGCTCGGCATGCGGCACCGCTGGCAAACCAAGCGCGGGCCGATTGGCAATCGCCGCATCATCGACCTGGCGGTGCTGAACGTGGGAGCGACCTATTTTCCCAATCCCAATCGCGACAACTTCGGCGCCAGTTGGGGCCTCATCAATTACGACTTTAATTACTTTTTGGGCGATCGCCTCTCCTTCAATTCAGACGGCGCTTTTGATCTTTTCGACCAAGGCATGAGAACCTATTCCGTGGGCGCCTCGCTCAACAAGCCGCCGCGCGTGAATCTTTATTTGGGCTTCCGTTCGTTCAGCGGGCCATTCACGTACAACACGGTGACGCTCACGGAAAGTTATCAACTCAGTCCCAAGTGGCTGGTCACGGCCAGCACGTCGTTCGCCTTGAACAACAAGGGAAATATCGGCGAGAATTTCACCTTCTCGCGCGTGGGCGAGGCGTTCATCACCAGCCTGGCGGTGTATGTTGACGGCGGCAAGAACAACAACGGCGTCAACCTCATGATTCAGCCGCGCTTCCTCGGCCAGCAGATGATGCGCAGGTTGGGCGCCGGCGGCGTGCCCATGGCCGGCATGTATGGGTTAGAATAAGCTCAGCCATTCCAACCCGCCGGCCGGCCGACGAAAGGGTTGTCCTGTTTCTCCGCGCCGATCGTCGTCGCGGGGCCGTGGCCCGCCAGCACGATCGTATCGTCGGGCAGCGTGAACAGCTTCTCGTGAATGCCTTGGGCAAGCTGCTGAAAGTCGCCGTCGGGAAAATCGGTGCGGCCGACGCTGCCGGCAAACAGTACGTCGCCGCCAAACACGTACATCGGCCGCTGTTCTTTCCAAACCAGCACAATGTGCCCGATCGAGTGTCCGGGCAACTCCCACACGTCAAGCGCAAAGCCGGCCGCCTGAAAAGTATCGCCTTCGACCAGTTCAATCTCGGCGTGCGGACTGGTGATGGCCATGCCGAAGGGTCGCGAAAGATTCAAGTTGGCGTCGGCCAGTTTGGGCACGTCGCCGCGACCGATGGCTAAGGGGCAGGCGGGCCAACGCTCTTTCATGGCTCCGTTGCCGGCAATGTGATCGGCATGGCCGTGCGTATTTAGAATGGCTGCGGGGGTGAGCTGTTGCCGCTCGATGACCGCGAAAATCGGTTCCGGCTCAAGTCCCGGGTCGACAATCAGGCAGTCGCGACGTCCTTCCAGCCAGGCGATATAGGTGTTCTCGCCAAAGGGCATCGAAACGATGGTTTCCAGGTAAAATTGAGTGGCATGCATGAACTGATCTCCGCGCCGGCGCGCAATTTAGGTAGTCTAGGGCGATGACCGTTGCCGCCGGTAAAAGCGGCGAATGAGCGGCTATTGTAAATTTCGCCCCGACCGCTGGCGATACATACCAATAGCGCGGCCTGCAAACGGCTTGCCTCACAATTCGTGCCAAGACGCTAAACGCCTGCTGGGTGAGCTGTTAGGTCGGCTGGCCGGCACCGGCGGAAGAGGTCGGTCATGGTGAGGCACGGGGCTTGCTTAGAGTGGCAGACAACAAAACCCGACGCGTTTGAATGGATATTCGCGGCAACCTGGTACAGGAGGGAAAGACCCATGCGAAAACAACAGGCCGCGGGCGCTTTGGCGCTGGCTTTGGTAGGCGGTGGTTTGGGCTGGCTGGGCAAGTCGGTCACGGCGGATGAACGCTCGGTCTACGACCGCGGCGCCAGCGCGCCGGCGACGGCCGCCACGCCGGCCCCCGCGCCCGGCCAGCGCGGCTCTCGCCTGGGGCGTCGTCCTCGGGGTTATTTATCGCAGGGCCTTGCCGAAGCGCGCGCCAACACGGATCGCCGGCAAGCTCCCCCGCCGGTCTCGGCGCGTCGTTCGTTGCCAACCACGACCGCGCCGTCCGCGCCGCGAGAGGCTTCGCCGGCATTCTTACCCGCGCCGGTCGGAGCGACCGCTGAACTGGCGCGCTCCGGCGAGGCGCCGCAATCGGCCAGTTACCAAATCGCCATGGCGCTGAACAGCCCGATTCAGGGCGAGCATCCGCTGCTGCCCGCGGTGCGGTGGGCCAAAGAATGCTTGCACAACATGGGACGCATTCGAGACTACACCGCCCGCATGGCGAAGCGCGAGCGGATTGACGGCGTGTTGAGCGACTATGAGTTCCTCAAGGTGAAAGTGCGCCACGAGCCTTTCAGTGTCTATCTCTCCTTTCTTGGCCCGGATAAGCTCAAAGGCCAGGAGGTGATTTACGTCAAAGGCCGCAACGACGGTAAGTTGTTGGCCCATGCCAACGGCGTGAAAAAACTTTTTGGCACCGTCTCGCTCCATCCTGACAGCATGTTGGCCATGACCGGCAACCGTTATCCGATCACCGAGATGGGCATCCGGCGCTTGACGGAGCGGCTGATTGAAGTCGGCGAGCACGACTCGCAGTATGGCGAATGCGAAGTCAAGGCTTTTCCCAACAGCAAGATCAACGGCCGCGACTGCGTTTGTTTACGAGTGACCCATCCGGTGCGTCGCCGCGAGTTTACCTTCACCATGGCCAAAGTCTATGTTGACAGCGAATTGAACATACCGGTGCGCTACGAGGCTTATGATTGGCCGCGCGCGCCCGGCGGCGAGCCTTTGCTGACCGAAGAATACACCTATGACAACGTGAGGCTGAACGTCGGCCTCACGGATCGCGATTTTGACGTGACGAACCCCGAATACCATTTCAAATAACGGGCGTCGCGCCTCTTGCAGTGCGGCGATTCATCGCCGCTTTCCCTTGTCGCGGAGCGACCTCTTTTAGAGGCTATCCGAAAACTCGCATTTCGCCGTGGCAGCGCATTGTGGGGCGGCTCGCCGAGCCGTCTTTCGCTTCCAGACGGGCCGGCGGCCCGCCCCACGACGAGTTTTCGGATAGCCTTTTAATGCACGACGTAGGCGTGGCGGCAGGATGGCCTTCCCAGGCCGTCCAAGGTACACTATTGCTTAAGCAAGCTGAATTGGTGGGACGGCGTGCTTGGAGGATGGGCCTGGCTTGCGCAAAATCGGTTGTCGTGCCCAGACTTGTTTGATACTCGATTCATTCCGCCACGATCGGGGCTTGTCCCCGTCGAGCGCTGACTGACTGGCTAGATGTAGGGCGCCGAACGCGTCCCCGTTTTCGCGTTGCATCCGCCGCCTTCGGCGGCGGTTGCAACGCGAAAACGGAAAGAATCTGCCGGGGGACGTTCGTTCTAGCCAGTCAGTCAGCGCTCCCACCGGGGCAAGCCCGGCGGTGGCGCTGCGGAACAAATCCGGTAGGAAAGTTCAACGCATGATGATGTTAAAGTCGGGCATTTTGCGCAAGCCAGAGGCGGCCTTCCACTTTTTGCTCTTCTCCCTCATCCCTCCTCCCTCATCTCTCATCGGCCCCCTACTCAACACCCCCGCGAACAGGCACCGGACGCCGCTCGTCGCCAACCGCCTCGACGGCCACGTAAACCACTTCGGCCTCGGTCAGCTTTTCGGGCTGGCCGTCGCGATCGGCCTCGACCTCGACGTGCATGGTGAT
>DASVGM010000302.1:0-3239 GCA_036379555.1 Pirellulales bacterium
CAGGCTGCCGCCATTGTAATTGGCGGGCCAGGGGCGTGGTAGGTGCCGAAGACCTTGCGTGCGGCAAAGAACAGCGAGAGCTTGTTAATTCGCATTGCGCACCGGCTGGCACCGTCTCAAATCGCAACATGAAGGGTTGTCAGTTGTAAGAGGCTATCCGAAAACTCGAATTTCGCCGTGGCGGCGTATCGTGGGGCGGCTCGCCGAGCCGTCTTTCGCGTCCAGACGGGCCGGCGGCCCGCCCCACGACGAGTTTTCGGATAGCCTCTTACTTCGTTTCGTCGCGTCGGCGATTGACCGTTGATGCCACCCGCTTGCCGGGTGGAGAATCACGTTGGCCGCCGGTGTAGACGGCCAACGTGAAAACTCCCTCGGGCAAGCCGAGGGCATCTTCAACAAACACGTTGGCAAGCCGCAGTGCGGCCATTGCGCAGGCCGGCTGCGAGTGCCAACTGTCAACTTTGAAACCCTTGAAAAATGTGACCTTGAGACGGTGCCGAGTTCTGCTACGCAGAGTGCGCCGCCTACGCGAAGGCGCGTGCGTAATGCGGGCTAATTCGTCGTCTCATCGAGCGCGTGCGCTTTGGCCCGCGCGTTTCGGGGTTGGCTGACGGAAGCTTCCTCCGCGGCGCCGCCTGGCGGCAGCTTGTGACGTGATTGATGCCGCAAAACATCGGCGATGCCGCGCAACGAGTCGGCCGATTCAAACAGGTTTTGCTCTTCCAATAAATCGGCCGCTTCTTGCAATTGACGGCACGCCTGACGCAAGGCCTCCACCTGCGAACGCGCGGTGACCGACGCGCCGTCGCCAAGTGGCTCGCTCGCTTCTTCGCGACCGATTTCTTCCAAGGCCAGTTGCCGGCGGCGATTTTCCTCGTCAAGGATGCGAATCCATTGAATCAGCAGTTCCGGCGATCCGCCAAACTCCGTGCCATCGGTCACGCTCTTGCCCAAGCGCTTTTGCGTGTCGAGAATCACTTGCGCCGGCTCGCCGGCTCGCAGGGGGGCCGGGGCGGATTCCTGATCAGGCTTCGCGTCTTCGACGTTCAAAACCTGCTGACGAGGCAACGCCGCGGGCACGCGGTGCGTCTCGGAGGGTTGATGATCTTTGCCCGCGGGAGAACAGCCGCAAATCGGGCAGCAATCGCCCCACACGGCCACGCGCCGCATGGCATCGGCCAGCGTCGAGCGCACGATGATGGGCTGCAAGACCACTTCGTCGCCGTTTAGCTCTTGCAGGCGTTCGATCGGCGTCACCGCGGCGTCGATGATCGCCCGTGCCTTCTTTTTTTCGGCCCCGCGACGATGCGACAATGCCCCGTTTTCGGCCGGTTCGGCCAGGCGGGCATCGTCGGTTTCGTCCTCTTCGGACGCCGCGGAGGCTTCATCGCGTTCGGCCACGGCGGCCGTAGCCCTCTTGGCAAGTTTCAAAGTCGGCAGCATGTAGGGCGCCGCCTTGGGCGGCGCCGCGCGACGTTCTTCCGCCAGGCCCGAGGTGGCCGCAACGAGACAAGAGAGAGAAACGAGCGCGACAATCTGGCTAAAGGCGGGCTGGCTAAAGGCGGGCAAACGCATGGGCATACCTTGCTGTCTGAGGCGAGGGAAAATCGGGCGGGATTATAGGCCGCGCGCCCTGCGTCGGGAAGATCAATTGACACCAAGCGACGCGAACCCCATAATCCGCCCTCCCCATGTCCTAGGAGGGCCGGTTCCTCCTGCGCGTTACCCGGCGGTTTGCCGTCTGGAGAACGTGCGGGTCGAGCGGTCCAAATTCACTTCCCCGCCGCCTGCAAACTGCGAAGTCGGCTTATGGCTTATCGTTGGGCCGTGGCGCTCTGTCTGGCCATGCTGTTGTCGGGCCTTTGGCCGACGACAGCCTGGGCGCAGCCGCCGCGCGCCGAGCCGGAGGGGACGGGCACGGCGAAACAATCGCCCACCCTGCGGTTCGCGGCCGCGGCCGACGACACCCATTTCAAACTGGGCAAAAAGCCTCCGCCGAAGCGGCGCTCGGTGCTGCAGCCGGCGAGGGCGCAATGGTTGGAGCCGGCAACGCCCACCGCCGACGATGATGCGGACGATGATTCGCCCTCGATCGATCTTTCTCCGCCAGAATTACTCGCGCCCGAAACCGCGCCGCCGGCCGAAATGATGGAAGATCTCCCCGGCGCGCCTGGGCCGAGCGCCATAACCCTGCCGCAATCCTTGGGACCGACGCCGCTCGAGCAGGGTCTTGGTCCGGCGCCGCTGGACATGCTGCGACCGAAGGATGTGCGCAAACAACCCATGCTGCGTGAAAGTTGGCAGTTTCACCCCTTTAATATCAGTATTTTTGAAGGCGGCTTGTTCGCCGCTCCGCCGATCCTGCAGCAGACCGATACGGCGGTCTCGTTCTTCACGGGCTTTCGCATCGGTTGGGACTACGACAAGCATTTTGGCGGCGAAACACGTTTTGGCTTCTCGAAAGTTTTCATGCTCGATGCCACCCATCCGGAAACCGAGGTGGGATACGAGAAGATTTTTTACGTCGATTCCAATCTGCTCATTTACCCCTGGGGCGATACGAAAATACGACCGTTCCTGTCGATCGGCGGTGGTCTGGCCGACATTCTGATCGTCAACAATGCCAACGGTCTGCGGCTGCATCCCGGCGCGTTCAACATGCCGTTGGGGGGCGGCATCAAATACCGTTTCGGCCCGCGGGTGGCGTTTCGCGCCGATATTCGCGACAACCTCACTTTCTCCGGCGCGGGCGGCGTGAGCACGCTCAACAACATTGAGGTGGTCGGCGGCATCGAGTTTCATTTCGGCAGCGGCACGCGGCGCACCTACTGGCCGTGGAACCCCACCCGAAATTGGTGGTAAGCGACGGCGTCACGCATGGGCGAGTCGATCGTATGCCGCCAAAATCGGCGTGCCACGGGAGAAAAGGTCGGGTGTGGCGGCGTCGGTGCCGTGCGCTTGAAAGGTGGTGAGAATGTATTCCACGTCGTCGCGCGCCAGCCCGTAAAGGTGGCAATACGCCGCGTCAAGCTCGGCCAGTAAATCGGCGCGCTCGGCGGGAAGCCAACGCTGAATGCCCGCGGCGAAACCCGCGGCCGCGGCAAAGGGCCGCATGTCGTCGGCCGTGCAGGTGAGCTTCAAGACGCGGTCGGAAATCCATTTTTCCAGTGTCTGAC
Organism: Pirellulales bacterium; assembly: GCA_036379555.1. Classification (GTDB taxonomy): domain Bacteria; phylum Planctomycetota; class Planctomycetia; order Pirellulales; family JAICIG01; genus DASSFG01. The sequence goes on from DASVGM010000302.1 coordinate 3,177, forward strand.
GCTTGGCCCACGGACAACGCTCGGCGTAACGCTCCGGCGGAAAGGTCGGAAGCTGGTTGACAA
>DASVGM010000303.1:0-9340 GCA_036379555.1 Pirellulales bacterium
GCGGAACAAATCTCACATCGATCCGTTGGTGATTCTCTGCCATAACATATCGCATTTTGCGCAGGCCAGTTCCAATCTACCGCACAGCCGTTTGCCGGGCCGCCGGTGGATTTGCCAGAGCATGCTGCCGCCGCTGCGCGCTCAGCGCGATTCCGTAGTCGCCGTCGATGGCGCCTTTGGTGTGGACATAGCCCAAGAAGCCGGCCGACAAGAAAAACTGCACGCACACCAGGCCCACCAACAGCTTGCGGCCGATGGCCAGCCGCGCCGGGTTGTCGCGATGAACGTCAACGGCCAACTGCGCCACCCAGAGCAATTCAATCGGGTAAACAACAATCATGTAATGGCGGTGCAGCGGCAAGCAGGTCAGTGTCAGCAGGGTGCCGTAACCCCAAAACGCCGCGCTGCACACCACTCCGCCGTAACTGCGGGGAAAAAATTCCTCCCGCCAATCGAACGGCTGCCCGCGACGCGCGCGGAACCATTGCCAGACCAAAACCAGGCCCAGCGCCAAGGCGGCGGCATGCAACAGCGCGACCAGCCAGGTCGGCACGCCGCCGATCAGAGGCTGGCGCAAAAAATCGACGTAGTCTTCGCCCAAAGCGTGGTCGAGCCCAAAGCCGAGAGGTTCGGTCAGCCAGCGCGTCAGGAACTTACACTCGAACAGCCGTGCCGGGCGAAACGTCGCCTGACTTGGCTGGGTCGATTCGGTTTGTAAAAAATAGAACCACGGCACCAGCGGCAACGAGGCCAGCACGCTGCCGCCAAACCAGCTTCTCCATGCCACGCGTCGACGATCCGCCAGCCAGGCCCACAGCACAAAGGCCAGTGAAAAAAAGCCGGCCGAAAGGTTGATTTGCGTCACGATCGAACCGAGCATGCCCCAGGCGAAGGCCATCGCCCGACGCTCGCGCTGCCGCCAGCATACGAGCAACATCACAATCAACAAAGGATAAAGACTGTTGGGCCAAATCTTGCGATAGTGCAGCACCGAGAGCGGATTGACCGCCCACAGCGCCGCGGCCCACAGCCAATGCTCGCGCTCGCCGGGCGGCATCTGGCAGGCAAATACGATCCACGCCACGATCGCGGCGATGCTGAGCCAGGCCACGCCACGGGCCAGGTCAACCGGATTCTCGCTCAGTCGGGCGAGCGGGATGAACGCCCACAAACTGATGCCGGGGTTTTCCACGCCCGCACTGGAGGGCATGCCCACCCAGGGCACCGCCTGGGTGTCGGCCGCGGCTTTGGCATTGCGCCAGGTCCAGCTTTCATCGGCTTTGTATTCCATGTCTTCCAGCCAGACCATGCGCAGCCCAATGCCGGCGATCAGCACCGCGCCCAAAGCCAAATAAGCCGGCAGCGGCCGCCGCCGCGAAAGGCGGTCAAGCATGGCGGTTGGCAATGCGGTCATGGCTCTTTTCGCCGCGAGGGGCAGGGAATTCATCGTGGGCAAAGCCCAGTTTTTGGCGCAAATTGGCTGGTAACGAGCCGAAATATGTCGGAAAATGCCAACTGTGACAACCACAGTTTTTAACACCGGCAGATTTTTTCCTGACCGTTGGGCGCTGCGCGCCCGTTACCTCTTTCCCGTCGTCGGGCCACCGATTGCCGACGGTGTGATCACCATTGACAACGGCGCCGTCATTGCGGTCGGCCGCGACGCGTTGGGGGCACAGGTTGTTGATCTGGGCAATGTGGCCCTGTTTCCGGCGTTGATCAACGCTCACACCCATCTTGAGCTTAGCGGCTTGCCGACGCCTCTTGGCACGTCGGGCATGCCCTTCACCGATTGGGTGCGGCTGGTGGTCGCCTATCGCCGCGCGGCGCCGGCATATCAAACCGACATCCTTCGCGGGCAAGGCGAATGCGCGTCGCTCGGGCAGGCGGCGGTGGGCGACGTGACCACCACGCCCTGGGCCGGGCAAAACGGCCTTGCCGCTGCGACCGTCTTTTACGAAACGATCGGTCTGCGGCGCGAGCTGATTGGCGCGCGTCTGGCCGCCGCCCGTGATTCTATTACACAGGCAAGGCGACTGGGCTTTCGCCCGGGTCTCTGCCCGCACGCGCCTTATTCGGTGCATCCTGAGTTGTTCGCTGAACTGGTGCGGCTGGCGGCGGCCCAGCGTGTGCCCTTGTCGTTTCACTTGGCGGAGACGCGCGAAGAGCTTGAGTTGCTGGCCGGCGGCGCAGGGCCGTTTCGCGAGTTGCTTGTCGAACTAAATGCCTGGGAGGCCGCCGCCATCTCGCCCGGCACTCGACCGCTCGATTATCTGCGCACGTTGGCGGCCGGCGGCGGGCGGGCGCTGGTCGTTCACGGCAATTATCTTGACGACGAGGAGATCGGCTTTTTGGCCGCGGAGGCCGATCGCATCAGCCTGGTATATTGTCCGCGAACGCATGCCTTTTTTGGACACAGCCGGCATCCGCTGCCGAGATTGCTGGCTGCCGGGGCCAACGTGGCCTTGGGCACGGACAGCCGAGCGTCGAATCCCGACTTGAACCTTTTCGAGGAGTTGCGGCACGTCGCGAGTCATTTCCCAGAGCTACCGCCGAGCACCGTGTTGGAATTGGCCACGCTCCGCTCCGCCCGTGCCCTGGGGATTGACCAGCATCTAGGCAGCCTTGAGCCAGGCAAGGCTGCCGCCATCGCGGGGATTGGTTTGCCGAACAGTGCAAACGCCGATCCCTACGAGCTGCTCTTTGCGGCTGACGGTCAACCCTCGCTCGCCGGCGATATCGACCGTGACGGGCCAAGCCCATGCTGGCCTGCACAAAATGATCGCGTTTCACACGGGTGACCACCAATATGATTTGACGTGAGATTTGTTCCGCTCCGCCACCGCCGGCTTCACGCCTAATGTCACGAGATTAAGCGGCAACTTGACATTCAGCGACGGTAGCGGACGATGCCCTCGGCTTGCCCGAGGGAGTTTCACGTTGGCCGTCTACTCCGGCGGCCTTCCCCAAACCCCCGATTTTCCGCCGCTTGGCCGCCGAAGGCGGCCAAGCGGCGGAAAATCGGAGAAGGGGCTGGTGGCAAATGCCCGGTGTAGACGGCCAACGCGAATCTCCACCCGGCAAGCGGGTGGCATCAACGGTCCAACGCCGTCGCGACGAAACGAAGTAACAACTGTCAACCCTTCATGTGGCGATTTGAGACGGTGCCGGCCGGTGCGCAATGCGGGCTAGTACTTTGTCCGGGATAAATCTTGGGGTAGCGATACTGTGGGTTCGCCACAACCGAGTGCCTACTTGGGTTCGGTTCCTTCTTCTTCTCCTTCCGTACCCGGCTGCTTCAGCCGAATAAGAATCCGCGTCTCCTGCCGATCGGGGCCGAAGTGAACGAGCATGGGAGCTTCGTCGTTGGTCAGGTTGTAAAGCCCTGTCTCCACGATCACCTGGTCGTTCCCCTCAATTCTCAGCGCCACGCGCTGGGTGTCTTTGTCGACGGCGCCGGTGACGGGAGTGACTTTGTCGGACAGTAGATCGTGATAGTTGCCGCGAATCACACCCTCGGTGTTGACCGCGAGCTGCACGACCTTGTCGGTTTGCGTCTGGTCTTCGTTGGCGACGACGGCGAAGATGCCCAAGGGCAGCCAGTCCTCGTTTTCGGGCGATTGGCCGTCGGCCGCAATCTGGCCGGCCTGGTCGTAGTATTCTTCGGCACTGGCGATCGGCTGGCCGTCTTGATAGACCGTGCCATCATCGTATGCGACGTTGTTGCCATAGTCGTAGTAGACGGGCGAAGCGCCGCCGCAACCGCAATAAGAGCCTGCGGTCGCCCAGGCGGCCGTGGCCCAAGCCGTCGAGGCGAGCGCCCATCCGCCGGGATACCAGCAGCCGGGGTACCGGCCCCACCAGCCGCCGCCGTACCAACCCCAATGATGGAAGGCGCCGTTCACCGCGCTCCACGCGCGTCCGCCGACGAACTGCCCGTTGACGAAAGCCGCGCCCCGGCCGGCCGAGACGACGTTGCCGCCAGGTCCGACAATGGCCGCGGCCGAACCGACGCGGCCCGTGCCGCCGGCGCCATAGCCGCCGCGCGCCTTCACCGCCGTGTAGCCGCCGCGGCCTTGCACGGCCGAGACACTGCCGCCGGCGCGATACCCCGACGAATTGCCGACCCCGGCGCTCACGCGCGCGCCCTGCGCGCCCCCCGCGCCGCGAAAACCGGCGACCGATCCTCCGGCCGCAGCCGAATTGCCGCCGGGCCCGGCGACGCCCACTCCGGCGCCCGCTTTGCCGTAGGTGCTGCCGCCGGGAGTTTCCACCTTGATGCCGGCGGCGCCGGCGCCGATCTGCGCTCCGCCGGGAGTGGTGGCGCTGCCGCCACGGCCGCCGACAGTGATTTCAGTGCCGCGTCCCGTGGTGAAGGTGCGCGAACCGCCGCCGCTGGGAAGCTGCGAGGGCGCATTGAACGTACCGGCCCGCGCGCCGGACGATGGCATGTTTAAGAAGTTATTCAGTTGGCCCTGCGACGGACGGTTGAAGGCATTGCCGGCGGTGGCGCCGAGGTTGCCGGCGCCGGGCATGGTAGGTCGAGTTGCGGGTCGCGGCGATGCCGGCCGGGTCGCGGGTCGTGGGGCGGCTCGACTCATCGACGGGCTACGATTCATGGCGGGAGCGGCAGGCCGTGGGGCGGGCCGCGGCGCCGCCATCCGAGCGCCGCCACCATATCCACCACCACCACCGAACCCACCCCCTCGACCGCCGCCGCCAAATCCACCTCCGCCGCCGCCGCGGCCGCCCCGCGCTTCAGCGCGAGCCGCAGCAAACAGGCACGACAATCCGATCACGACAGCAGTCGCCAAAAAAAATCGAACGTGTTTCATAGCTTATCTCCTGCTCTTAGTGGAAACGTGTGGATCAAGGTTTTGCGACCGCCTTGCGGACCAGCTTCACCGGGGCGACGTCGGGCAACGCTTTTCCGCCGACCTCTCGGTCGCTGCTGGCCCAGGTGAGCGTGTTATCGTCGATGTGGGTATAGACGTTCGTCGACGACGCGGTGCGGCCATCGGCCAGAATTTGCTGGAACTTCACGGTCCATTGATTCCCTTCGCGCGTCCAGACGCCAGCGCCAAAGCCGCCGTCGGAATCGAACATCCACGAGCGAATCTGGCCGGCCGCCGGGTCATAGCCGATGATCTGCGTCCCTTCGAGCTCGTCGCCGCCGCCTGCCGAGACGTTAAAGGAGTAGGAGAGAAATGCCTTGTTCTTGGTCCAGGTAACCGACGTTTCAGCCTTGGCATCGTCACTTTCATTGCCCCATTCGCCCACCAGCCAGGCGAGCGAATCGAGGTGGTTGTCGGGCGCTTCATCGCCGCTCGGCAGCTCTGTTTCGCGAATGCTGTCGATCTGCCACTGACCGTCGCGCTGGACATGCACCACCGTGTAATCGGTTCGCGTGGGAACCGTGCCGGGCGACGGCGTTACCTCGGCGGTTCCCTCCTCGATCGCCACGTCGGCGGTGACAAAGCGAATCGCGCGCACATCGACCTTTAACACGGCTTCCGGCTGTGCGACGAAGGCGGCTTTGAATTCTTTTTGGATGGCTTTGCGGTCGGTCAACCGCTTGCCGTCAGCCGGGCGTACATAGACGCCGTTTTTCGACCAATGCCGTGCCAAGGCGGCGGCATCTTTGTCGTTGAACGCCTCAACGTAGGCCGCCACCTCGGCTTCAATTTGCCGCACATCTTCTTGCCGCAGGTCGTCGGCCTGGGTCGATTCTTGTGCGACTGCCAGGGTATTCAGCAAAAGAAGGATTCCCGCCGAGTGAAAGGCGTTGCGAAACATGCGAATAACTCCGTGAGGTGCGCGGCGCCACGCTGATCCAGCGTCAGGCGTTGGAATCCGACAGTCGTGTAAGACCAAAGAGTTAATTCTAATTCTTGGCACAATCGAAATCAAGACTTTGTCCACCTGTCGCCACGGTCGGCGCTTTCGATTTGCGACGCGCACTGCGTAGCAGAACTCGTGAGGGTTCTGGCCGTAAACCACGGGCACGGCCAGACTTCTCACGAAGTCCGCTACGGGTTGACGCACTTTCCCGCTTAACGCTCTCACCGGCGTGCTCGATTTGACCCCAAGGTCCGGGGGCTGTACGCTTTGAAAATCTAAAATCCTAAGTTAGGCTCCCGTCGCATGTTCTCCCGCTTTTTTATCGACCGCCCTATCTTCGCCAGCGTGCTGGCCATTGTCACCGTCATCGCCGGCGTGATCGCGGTGGTGGCATATCTGCCCGCGGCGATGTACCCGGAAGTCGTGCCGCCGGTGGTGCAAGTCACCGCCAGCTATCCGGGCGCGAGCGCGCAGGTAATGGCCGATACCGTCGCGGCCCAGATCGAACAGCAAGTGAACGGCGTCGAACGCATGCTCTACATGTCGTCGCAATGCACCAACGACGGCAACATGACGCTCGACGTGACGTTTGAATTGGGCACAAACATCGACATCGCCCAGGTGCTCGTGCAAAACCGCGTGGCCATCGCCGAGCCGCGCTTGCCCGAAGCCGTCAAGGCGCAGGGCGTCACGACGAAAAAGAAGTCGCCGTCGATCTTGTTGGCCATCAATCTTTTTTCGCCCGACGGCAGTTACGATCAGCTTTATTTGAGCAACTACGTGACCGTGCAGATCAAAGACGTCATCGCGCGGCTGAAAGGCGTCGGCGACGTCAAGATCAGCGGCGCTCGCGATTACAGCATGCGGCTTTGGCTCGACCCCACGCGGCTGGCCACGCGCGGCATGGACGCCGGCGACGTGGTGAAGGCCATTCGCGAGCAAAACGTGCAGGTGGCGGCCGGCCGCATCGGCGCGCCGCCCACCGCGGGCGCCATCGATTTTCAGTACACGGTCAACACGCTGGGGCGGCTTGTCTTGCCCGAACAGTTTGACGCGATCATCGTCAAGACCAACGCCGACGGCACCGTGGTGCGGCTGCGCGACATCGGCCATGCCGAATTGGGCGCCCAGAACTACGACGTTGACTCCAACCTCGACGGCAAACCGGCCACGACGCTGTTGGTTTTTCTGCTGCCCGGCGCCAATAGCATTGATGTCTCCAACCAGGTCCACACCGCGATGGAGACGCTCAAAGAGCGTTTTCCCAAAGGCATCGAATACGGCATCTATTACGACACGACCGACTTCGTGCGCAAAAGCCTGGAAAGTGTCGTGCATACGCTGTTTGAAGCGTTTGTGCTGGTGTTCATCGTGGTGTTGGTTTTTTTGCAAAGCTGGCGGGCCACCATCATTCCCTTGCTGGCCGTGCCGGTCTCGCTGGTCGGCACTCTCGCCGTCATGCAGTTGCTGGGTTTTTCGCTCAACAACCTCTCCATGTTCGGGCTGGTGCTGGCCATCGGCGTGGTGGTTGACGACGCCATCGTCGTCGTCGAAAACGTCGAACGCTGGATAGAACACGGGCTTTCACCGAAAGAGGCCTCGTATAAGTCGATGGACGAAGTGACCGTGGCGGTCATTGCGGTGGCCTTTGGTTTGAGCGCGGTCTTCATCCCGGTGGCTTTCATCTCGGGCATCACCGGGCAGTTTTATCGTCAGTTCGCCTTGACGATCGCGGTTTCGACGTTGATCTCGGCCTTCAATTCGCTCACGCTCAGCCCCGCGCTGACGGCCATTTTGCTCAAGCCGAAGTCGGCGAAACGCGACCCCTTGACCTGGCTGTTGGACACCTTGTTTGGTTGGTTTTTTCGCGGCTTCAACCTCGCGTTTGGCTGGACGACAAACATTTACGGCCACCTGGTGACGTGGTGCATTCGCGGGGCGGTGATTTCGCTGGTCGTTTACGTCGGGCTGATGGGTTTGACCTGGCGTGAGTTGCAAAGAACCCCCATCGGATTCGTGCCGCAACAGGATCAAGGCTACCTGTTCATCAACGCGCAATTGCCCGACTCCGCCTCGCTGGAACGCACGACGGCCGTGTCCGACAAGCTGATCGAGAGGGCGTTGAAAACACCGGGCGTCGCGCACACGGTGGGGCTGACCGGCTACTCGATGGTCAACGGCATCAATCTGGCCAACGTGGCCTCGGTGATTCTCGTGCTGGAGCCGTTTCACGAGCGCGAGAACGATCCGGCGAAAAGCGCCGATGCCATCGTCGCCAAGCTGCAGCGCGAGACGCGCGACGTTCAAGAGGCGTTGGTGGGCGTCTTCGGCGCTCCGCCGATTCAAGGTTTGGGCAACACCGGCGGTTACAAGCTCGAAGTGCAAGACCGCGGCAGCGCCGGCCTGGCCATGCTTGAAGGCACGGTGCAGAACATGATCGAAACGGCCCGCGGCCAGCCGGGCGTTTTGGGCGCCATGACGAGCTTTCGCGCCCAAACGCCGCAGTTGTACGTGGATGTCGATCGCACCAAGGTCAAGAACATGAACGTGGCCTTGAACGACGTGTTCGACACGTTGCAGATTTATCTCGGCTCGACCTACGTGAACGACATTACCTTCTTGGGCCGTAACTGGATGGTCTATGCGCAGGCCGATGCTCGGTTTCGCCGCCGGCCGGAGGACATCCTGCAACTCAAGGTGCGCAACCGCAACGGCGACATGGTGCCGCTGGGCACCATGCTCGCCATCAAAGAGATCGGCGGCCCGGCCGTCTACAATCGTTATCAGATGTTTCCCGCCGCCGAGATCAACCTGGTAGGCACTGCGGAGCTTAGTTCCGGGCAGGTGACCGAAATGGTTGAGGAGATCGCCAAAAAAGACCTGCCGTCGAGCATGACTTACGAATGGACCGACATCACGTATCAGCAGATTCTGGCCGGCAACACGGCGGTGTACGTTTTTCCGCTTTGCGTATTGTTCGTCTTTCTGACGCACTCGGCGGAATACGAGAGTTGGATGTTGCCGTTGGCCATCATTCTAATCGTGCCGCTCAGTGTGTTGTTCGCACTCGTCGGCCTCAATCTGCGGGGCATGGACAACAACATTTTCGCACAGATCGGCTTTGTGGTGTTGATCGGTCTGGCGGCGAAAAACGCGGTGCTGATCGTGGAATTCGCCAAGCAGCAGCGCGAGCATCACGGCGCCAGCCGGCGCGAGGCGGCCATCAACGCGGCCAAGCTGCGCTTACGGCCGATCTTGATGACGTCGTTCGCCTTTATTCTGGGCGTGGTGCCGTTGGTGGTGGCCAAAGGGGCGGGGCACGAGATGCGGCAACAGCTTGGCACCGCCGTTTGCTCCGGCATGACCGGCGTGACCTTCTGCGGCATCTTTTTGACGCCGGTTTTTTATGTCGTGCTGCAAGCCGTATCGGATTTTTTTCAGCGACGGCGAACGTCGGCGGGAGAGTGAATCACCGAGGCGCCGCTGAGTGAGCAACAGC
>DASVGM010000304.1:0-2094 GCA_036379555.1 Pirellulales bacterium
AAAGAATAACGCGAATCAAAGCATGACAGAAAACCCATTGCCGGCAAGGGCCGGCAAGGGCGCCGGCCGCGCCGCGTTGACTCACCCCGACATGGGCCACTATAATCGGCCCCGTTCATCACCCTGCCCGAACTGCACAGAAAGGACGACGATGGCCACCGCATCGACCAGTGGAATTCACAAAGACATTACCAGCGCGATCGGCAATACGCCGTTGGTGCGTCTCGGCCGCCTGGCCGCCGGCTGCGGCGCCACCGTCGCGGCCAAGGTTGAAAACCTGAATCCGCTGTGGAGCGTTAAAGACCGCATCGCCGCCGCCATGATCGACGCCGCCGAACGCGACGGGCTGCTCAACTCCGAAACGACCATCATCGAGCCGACGAGCGGCAATACCGGCATCGGACTGGCTTTTGTCTGCGCCGCGCGGGGCTACAAACTCAAGGTGACCATGCCCGAAAGCATGAGCCTGGAGCGCCGCCGCATGCTGAAAGCGTTGGGCGCCGAGGTCATTCTGACGCCGGCCGCCGAAGGCATGCCCGGAGCGATGCAGAAGGCCGAGGAGATTCTCGCGGCGAACAAAAACCATTTCATGCCGCAGCAGTTCAACAACCCGGCCAATCCCGAGATTCACCGCAAGACCACCGCGGAGGAAATCTGGCGCGACACCGACGGCAAGATCGACATCTTTGTCTCAGGCGTGGGCACCGGCGGCACGATCACCGGCGTGGGCGAAGTCATCAAGCGGCGCAAGCCGAGTTTGCACGTGGTCGCGGTCGAGCCGGTGAATAGCCCGGTCATTGCGCAAAAACTCGCGGGCCAACCTTTGAAACCGGGCAAGCATACGATTCAGGGGCTTGGCGCGGGCTTTATTCCCAAGGTGTTGAACGTGGAGATCATTGATGAGGTGGTGCAGGTGGCCGACGAAGACGCCGCCGAGACCGCGCGCAACATGGCCGGCCGCGAGGGCCTGATGTGCGGCATCAGTTCCGGCGCCGCGGCCTGGGCCGCGCTCAAGCTGGCCCGGCAGCCGGAACATGCCGGTAAACTCATCGTGGTGATCTTGCCGGATATTGGCGAGCGCTACCTCTCCACGAAACTGTATCCCGAGTAGAACGCTAGCCGGCACCGTCTCAAGTTCATGTTTTTCAAGGGTTTCGAAGTTGATAGTTGGCACCCGTAGCCCGCCTGCGCAATGGCCCTACTCCGGCTTGCCAACGTGTTTTTTGAAGATGCCCTCGGCTTGCCCGAGGGAGTTCTCACGTTGGCCGTCTACACCGGCGGCCTTCCCCAAACCCCCGATTTTCCGCCGCTTGGCCACCTTCGGCGGCCAAGCGGCGGAAAATCGGAGATGGCTACACCGCATCGCCCTCCAACTCGCGGGCAATCGTCAACAGCGTAGTCCACAGGTAGCGGCCGAAAGTCGCATCGGCCCAAATCTGATGGTTTGGCGCTTCATTGTCGCGCCTTGTCAACACCGAGCACGAGACACCGGCGAGTCGCGTCATCACGAAGTCATCGCCCAAGGCGGCGAAGTTGACGCCGCAAACCTGCGCCAACAGCGAGTAAGCTTCGCTACCGGAAAGCAGCAACGATACATCCTGCCGCCAAACGGGTACAACGCCAGGCAAAGGTGTGGCAAGCGCCTCACGCAGGCGGCCGATGGCGGCCCCGTCCGCGGTGTCTTCAATGAAGAGCTCGCGTTGCCCGGTGCGTACCACAACACCCCCGCCCGGCAACTCACGCCAGCCATAGATTTTTTCCGGGACCGGTAGATCGAGGCGCGCGGCAAGCTCCACGGCCGCGAGGCCTTTCAGCGTCAGCCGGGGCAAGGCGCTCACGTCCGTCAGCCGCAGCTTGGCGAGGTTGGTTCCCTCCCCTGCCGCGAAAGTGTCAGAGTGAGGTCGCGGCGTTTCGGACGTGATGTTTGGTAGGTTTGAAGTTGCATGGCCGCGCGACGCGCCCTCACCCCGGCCCTCTCCCGGAGGGAGAGGGAGGTGTTTCGGCTGCGGACGCACCTTTTGCCGCAGGTTCGTTCGGTCATAAAACGGCAGTTCCACCACGGTCGCCTCGACCATGCGCCCGCCGTGGCCGCGA
>DASVGM010000305.1:0-11092 GCA_036379555.1 Pirellulales bacterium
ATTGAAACCTTAGCTTCTTTACGTCCGGGAGAAGGTGAACGACCAGGCCCGACATGCTGCCCCGGCCATCCGACGCCGACCCAACCGAGTACGAAAGGCGTCATCCGCCGGCAAAACCAAGGTAGGGTGCTCCAATCGCCGTGTCGCCGCGTACTCCGCTGTTCCGATTGCAAACCGCCGCGGCCGGGCAAGTATTTCGCGGCGCGATGCGCCCGAACCGACGGCATCGTTGAGATTTGGCCGCTCAAGCAAGCCCCTTGAGCGCACGCCTGGATACTGATATTTTGTTCATATTTGGCACATGAATAGCTGTATATGTAGGGAAGACGCCCAGTGGCTGCCGTGTTGGCAGCCGGCGTCGTCGGTCTTCACATTCAGGAGATTTCCTCATGTCCAGCGAACTCAATCACGCGACCCTTCTGATCAGCCGCATCCGTCTCGACGGCGGCACGCAAATCCGCGAAAAACTCGACGATGACGTGGTGCGGGAATATGCCGAACGGATGCGCGAGGGCGTCGTGTTTCCGCGGCCCTTTGTCATCTACGATGGTGAAAACTATTGGCTGGCCGATGGTTTTCATCGCTTACACGCCGCCTTGCTTCTCGAACGCACCACGATCGACTGCCGAATTGTCAGCGGAACGCGGCGCGATGCCATTATGGCGGCGATTCAGGCCAACGCCACCCACGGGCTGCGCCGCACCAACGCCGACAAACGCCGCGCCGTCGTTGCCATTTTGGCAGATCGAGAGTGGTCGCTAAAGTCAAACCGTTGGATTGCCAATACCTGCGGTGTGGGGCGCGACATGGTGGAAGCCGTCCGTCGGCAACTGTCGGAAACCGCCAATAGTCCGCAAGGGGGGGTGTCCGAAGCGCGGCTCGGCCAGGACGGCAAGCTTCGGCCGGCTCACCGGACAGCCCAATCGGCAGACGCGCCGTTTCTCGACCCGATCGAATCGGCTTTGCACTGCGCGGCGGCTTTTGACGTCTGCCTGAAGCGCTTGCGGCAGGTGGCGACCGAGGGCGAGCGATTGGCGGCGGGACCGGGCGGCTCGTTCTTGAGCGGCCGGCGGATGGATGACTTCCGGCAATGCGTGAGTTTGGCCGCCCAAACGCTCGACGCCGCGCGGCCGTCGCAACGCTGCGGCACGTGCGGCGGCGCCGGCTGTGATGACTGCCAAAATGTCGGCTGGTTGTGCCCGGCCGTTCAACCGCTGATTTAGGCCGCCTGCCGCGCCAGTTGGCGGCAACGGAGTGAAGCTTGTTTCCATCTTGGGGCGTGGCGAGTTAATCTGTAGATTGTCCGCCAATCATCAATGGACGCTTACTTGACTCGGCAATCTCATGACGCGATTTTGCTTTTTGTTCGCTTTGCTTTCGGGGCTGGGCCCACTGCCCGCCGCCGCTGTGGAACATGTGGTGTTCAAGCAAGATGGCGAGGAAATCTCGATCACCGGCCGGCTGATTGTCAAAACCGATGACGGCGGGCTGTTGATCGAGTCGGCCGATGGCATGCAGTGGATGGTGCCGCCGGAAGACCTGGTGAAGCACAAGCACGACGACGAACCGCTCAAAGCGCTTTCGCCGTCAGAGATGGGCGAGCGGCTGCGGCACGAGTTGCCCGGCTTCGAGATTCACGTCACGCAACATTACGTCATCTGCCACAATACGTCGCGCGTTTACGCGCAATGGTGCGGCGCGTTGTTTGAGCGGCTTTACAAGGCTTTTACCAATTTCTGGACGCGGAAGGGTTTTGACTTGCACGAGCCTGAGTTTCCGCTGGTGGCGTTGGTCTTCGCCGACGCCGATTCTTACGCGGCGTATGCGGCCCGCGAGGCCGGCGACGGGGCGCGCACGATCATCGGCTATTACAGCTTCGCCCTGAACCGCGTGGCCATGCACGATTTGACCGGCGTGCAGGCGTTGCGCAAGTCGGGCGGCAAACATTCCAACTCCAACGAAATCAACCAGATGCTGGCGCGGCCCGAAGCGGAACGCACGGTGGCCACCATCATTCACGAAGCGACGCACCAGATCGCTTTTAATTGCGGCCTGCAAACGCGCGGCGCCAATCATCCGCTGTGGTTCAGCGAGGGCCTGGCCATTTATTTTGAAACGCCCGATTTGAGCAGTTCCAAAGGCTGGCGAACGATTGGCGCGGTCAATCGGGTGCGCCTGGCCGGCTTTCGCCGCTACCTGCGCAAGGGGCGGCCGGCCGATTCGCTCGTCACGTTGCTCACGCGCGACGATCGCTTGCGCGATGGCGATCCCGAACGCTCGGCCGATGCCTACGCGGAGGCCTGGGCCTTGAATTACTTTCTCTTTCGCCATCGGCCCAAGCAATATTTGGCTTACGTGCGCTTGATGTCTGAAAAAAAGCCGCTCATCGCCAACGACGCCGAAACACGGCTGCGCGAGTTCCAAAAAGTGTTTGGCGATCTGCGGCAACTCGACGCCGAGTTTATCAAACAGATGGGCAAAGTCCGCTAGGGGAACCGCTCCACGCAATCGCGATCAATGCGATAAACGACGATGACGTCGGCATAAGGCTCCGTAAGATCGGCCGGAACCGTCACTGGCCGGCCTGCAGGATCGATCCTGTGTTTGACAGGCCAAGCGGAGGCCAAGTGTTCGGCGACCTGCGCCGCCGGCAAATAGTCGAGCAGGGTCATCAGGTTTAGGTCGTTGGGCACAACGGCCACCGGCCGCAAACAGCCGATGCGCTTGCTGAACGAATCGCGCGCCATCTGGTGATTCTCGGCATACAGACCCCAAAAGTCGGCGGCCAGGTAGCATTCGCGATCGGCGTCGACGTGCGGCAGCCAAAGCTCGAAGGGAAGAAACTCCAGCGGCGCCCATTCGCGGTCGAGATAGAGCGTCATGGCGGGCGGCCCCTGACACAGCACCACCGCATCCGCCGGAAGGCCCGCCCGCTGAATCGCATCGCCCAGCGCACGATAAGCATGCCGCGCCGACCAGCGTTGCCATGCCCCTTGGCTGGGAATCCAACCGAATGGCCGCCACGCCAACGCCGCCAGCAAAAGACCGCAGCACGCCACGCCCAACAGCCAACGATTCACTTGCCGCTTCAAATCGCGCCCGCTTGGCCGAGCCTGTGAAGAGAGGCCGCTTGGCCCGAACGCTTGCGCCACCAGCCAGGCGCTGAGGGCGATTTCAGCCGGCAGGGCGGGCGCCAACAGCCGTGTATAGGGGTGATAAAACGGTGACATGATTAAAAACGAACCTGCCCAGACGGCGAAAAATACTTCCATCCAACCGCCCCAGATCAAAGCCGGAATAATCGCCGCCGCCGACAGCACGGTTGTCACGGCATCGCCCCCCAGAGCGAACGTGGCCGACAGCAAGACCAGCCCGACGGGCAAAACCAACGGCAAGGAGACGCCGCGTTTTGCGAGCGCGTCGCGGCGAAAGCAGCACCAAAGCAAGCCGATCGCCAGTCCCAGCAGCGTGGCGATCCAGCCGAAGTGTCGAAAGGCGGTCAGTGACAGCCAGAGCCGCGCCGCGCGGCCCGGCCAGGACGCAAGTCCGCCAAAATATCGCAGATGGTTCGTGGTGACGGCGTGATAGCCCCCCTCGACCGTGCGTTCCACGTAAGCGTACCAGGGCGCGAAACAAACCATCGAAACAAGCACCGCCAGTCCAATCGCCAACAGAACAATCGGCCGAGAAAAACGTGCGGGCGAGGTTTCACCGGCGAGATCGCCGCCGCCGCGTATTCGCAGGCGGTCGCGCGTCGCGACGATCAGCCAGGTCGTGGCCGCCATCGCCAGCCACATCCAACCGTTATACTTGGTGAGACAGGCCGCGGCCGCGGCGCCCGCCGTCGCCAGACACCAGGCCACCGCCGCGGCGCGCCGGACGAGGCGTGGTGACGCATGCGCGACTCGCGACCAGGTCAGCGATTCGTTCGCGCGACAGAGGCAATAGGTGCTGACGACGAACCAGAACGTCAGCGGAACGTCCGTCAAAGCCATGCGCGAAAAAGCGATGTGTAGATCGCTGGCCGCCATGAGGGCCGCGGCGATCATGGCAAATGATGGTCCGTGCGATTTACGCAACAGCGCCCAATAGAGCGGTACGGTGGCACTACCCAACGCCGCGCACAAATAGAGTGCGATCAACGGTGAAGCGGTTTGCGTCAGTCCGAAGGCGCCGGCGATCAGCCACACAAACAGCGGCGGCGCCTGAAGGGGTTGAGCCAACGGAAAATGCCAAGCGCCGTGCAGCCAGACGCCAAACGCGCTCGAAACGAGAACGCCTTCGTCAAAATGATTGAGCGACAGGCTTTCGATTTGCCAAACGCGCAAGGCGGTGGCCAGCACGAACAGGCCGGCCGCCGGCATCATGCCGGCCAGCCGCAACCGCCCCCGCGCCGGCCTGGCTGCATTTTTCAAAGAATTGCCGCTACCTGTGGTCATGCCGCAAAGGGTTACAAACTAAGGTGTTATGCTTTGTTCCGTCGGTCAAAAAGACATGCTAGCACAAAAAATGCTAGCATCCACCCGCAAGGACCGCTAGAATGAACGCGCTGGATATGGATAATCGAAGGTCGAGCAAGTCCTGCACGTACACACGGTCGCGCAAGGAAACGGACAAATGAGTGCGACGAACAAAGATTCGGTTTTGAGATCACTTGATTTGGATGCGGCCCTGGTTGAGTCGCTTCCTGAGGCCGTCTGGTCTGAGTTAATTGGTTTTCTGGAGGACGATCATCAATTGATTCGTGAATCAAGCGAATCGGATGGTTCCCCCCCAGAAGCGCTTACGCCGGCGCTGTTTCGGTCTTCGCGCCTAGGTTGAGTTACGTTAGTCTGGGTGCGCGTCGGCGTTCTTAGACGTTTCGCAATTCTACGCTAGATTCATCATGGTCACGCTTATCACGGGCGCCACGGGCCTGGTTGGTAATAATGTCGTTCGTCTCTTGCTCGACCGAGGGCAAGCGGTGCGCGTTTTAGAGCGTGCCACTGCCGACCCGCGGCCTCTCGACAGGCTGGACGTGGAACGCGCCGTGGGTGACGTGCGCGATGCCGATTCCGTGCGGGCCGCCTGTCGCGGTGTCGGCTTGGTGATTCACGCCGCGGCTCGCGTGCATATCGGTTGGACCGGGCTGGACGAGCAGCGCGAGGTCAATGTCGAGGGAACGCGCAACGTGGCTTTGGCGGCGCGTGAGGTCGGGGCGCGGTTAGTCCATGTCTCGACCGTTGACGCGGTGGGGCAAGGCACGCGCGCTTGCCCGGCCGATGAGGAAACGCCGCTCACAACACACCTCAATTGCCCTTATGTGATTACCAAGCGCGAGGCCGAAAAAGTGGTACTCGACCTGGTGGCGCAAGGACTCGACGCGGTGATTGTCAATCCGGCTTACATGCTTGGCCCGTGGGACTGGAAACCCTCCAGCGGCAGAATGCTGCTGGCGGTGAGCCGCGGCCGGGCGTTCGCCGCGCCACCGGGCGGCAACGATTTTTGCGATGTTCGCGATGTGGCGGCCGGCATTTTGGCCGCGGCGAAGCAGGGCGTGGCCGGCCGCCGCTACATTCTTGGCGGCGAGCCGCTATCGTATTATGACGCCTGGACCGTGTTCGCCGAAGTCACCGGTTCACGACGGCCTTTTCGCGTGTTACGAAAGCCCGTGCTGCGCGGCCTAGGCGCTTTGGGAAGCCTTTGGGGAAGGTTTTCCGGCCGCGAACCTGATCTGAACAGCGCGGCCGCGGCAATGTCCATGATGGAGCACCACTTTTCGGCTACCCGTGCCATGCGCGAGCTTGGCTATCGCGTGCGGCCCGTTCGCGATGCCGCCTTCAGCGCGTGGGAGTGGTTTCTGCGGCACGGCTACGCGCCACGCTGATGGCGTGGCCCCGCCTGCTGGCGAAGCCATTCTCTTTAACGCGGTTGATCGTGTTTTAACGTGCGGCATCGTTCTTAGGGCTGCACCGGCCACACGCCCTGTTCTGAATCCGCGCCGCTCTCCTTGCCGAACCTTACTTTGAGTTTGGTGCCGCCGCATGCGCCGGCATGAGCCATTGAAGGGATTTTAGGAGCTGCTATGCGAGTTTTGATCGCCGACTTCGACTTGTTCCGCGCCGTTGGCGGCGGACAGACGTTTTACCGGGCCATCATCGAACAAAATCCCCAGATCGATTTCTCTTACCTAATCGTAAACGAAAGCGAAAGCGCCGCGCGTCCGGCCAACGCGCATCCCATCCGCTATCAGCAAACCTATCTGGATCGTCACTGGACGCACTATTACGACGTGCTGCCGCCGCGCTGGTCGCTATCGGCCTTCTTAAAGGCCAGCAATTTGGCCCGTTCGGTTAGCGGTCGGCGGTTTGACGTGGTCGATGTGCCCGACTACGAACCGTTTGGCTATTTCCTTCCGGCGGCGCTGGCGCACCACGGCGTCGCGGTGGAACGTGTGGCGTTATCGATGCATGGCGTGGTTTCCACGGGCATTGGGCTGGGGTGGTCGAGTGCCGACGACGAGCAATTCGCACTGGTGCGACAAGAAGAACGTCATTATCAGTGTGCCGATATTCGCTATGGGCTGAGCCTGAGTTACCTTGACGAGTGGCGCGATCGCTTTGCTTTGCCGTCGCTTTATTTTAGTCCGCTGCGATTTCTGAAACCGCCGCGCCCCTGGACGTCGGCGTCGGGCGACGCTCCCGATCTGAATTTTGTCGGACGCACCGAACGGATTAAAGGCCCTGATCTCTTCATCGACCTGGTGCGCTGGCTGGCACCCGATGCCTTCGGCCAGGCGCGGATTATCGGCCCGCCTTGCTTTGACGCGCAGGGCGTCAGCTCGAACGAACATCTTAGGCGCTTTCTTGACAACCGGCCGGGCCAAAAGCCGGTGGAACTGGTGCCCGCCGCGACACCCGGCGAGCTGGCGCGATTGTTCTCCGCGCGGGGGCTGACCGTGCTGCCCTCGCGGCGCGACACGTTCAACCTGGTGGCGTTGGAATCGCTCTTCGCGGGGTGTCCCACGGCGATTGGCGACTCGGCCGGAGTGTGCCGCTTCTTGGACGCGACCTTCCCGGAAGTGCCCTACATCAAAATCGATATGCGGTCGCCCCTGACCGCGCTACCGGAAATCGCGGCGGTGCTGGGCGACTACGATCGCCACCGTAGCCAACTGGTGGCGGCGCTGACCGCGGCCGCGCCGCGCATCGATGGCCCGTCGCTGAGTGAAATCTATGCCAGCCCCGCCACCTTTGATCGCGAGGCGCGTCAGGAGGCCGGCGACTGGTACGAACGCCTGATCGGGCACCATGCGCGGTTGCATCCGCTGCGCTGCGCGCTTCACGAGGCGCGGCGGCTGTCCGTCCGCTGCCGGCAGATCGCACAAGGGAAGATTTCGGCCGCCGCCCCGCTCCAGCGGTACAACGAACGTAAGCGAATCCAGTCACAACCTCTGTCGCTCACGTCGCGCTATTATGCCGTCGCCTGGATGCCCGAACGATCGGCCGGAGATCTCGAGGCGAAACAACGCGCCTGCGCAGGCTTGATCTCCGAGGCGCGCATCGACCGCACGCGGCTGTGGCGTGAGTTGGCGCGCATCGAAACCTTGCGCGGCAACGACTTGGTGGCCGCCAGCTATCGCTTGCGGGCCATGCGGTTGGCGGGCGAAGACCGCTGTCACGATCTGGCCGGTGTGGTGGAAACATTCGCCGCCCACGGCTACCATCGCGAGGCCGAAACCGCCGAGGCGATTTATGGCGGGCACGGCGACGCCGAAACCCGCTGCCGTCATTTGCTCGATGACAGCCTGCGGCGCCACCGCCATCTGCCGGCGTTTGATTACGAACGGCTCGACGACCGCCGCGCGCCGCGTTCGTATCGGGCCTCGGTCATCGTTTCGCTTTACAACGCGGCCGACAAACTGCCCCGTTTTCTCGATGCCCTCAGTTTGCAAACGCTGTTCGCGGCCGATCAGGCCGAAATCATTCTTGTCGACAGCGGCTCGCCCGGCGACGAATACAGCGTGTTTCACCGCTGGGCCGCGGAGCGCCGACTGCCGATGGTTTACGCCCGATCGAGCGCCCGCGAAACCATTCAAGCGGCCTGGAATCGCGGCATTTCGTTGGCGCGCGGGCGCTATTTGAGCTTTTTGGGCGTCGATGAAACGATTCTGCCGGCCACGCTGGAGACGCTGGCGGCCGAGCTTGACGCTTCGCCGAACGTGGATTGGGTGCAGGCCAATAGCCTGATGACCAATGTTGACATGCAGGGGCAATGGCTGGGCGACGTGATGACCTACGACCGCCGCGGATACACACAGCGGCTGGTCGCTTTGGAAACGTGTTATCTTTCCTACGTGGGGGCCATGTATCGACGCGACTTGCACGAGCGGCTCGGCTATTACGACGACAGTTTCGCCGCGGCGGGCGATACTGAATTCAAAAATCGCCTGCTGCCTTTCATTCGCTCGAAGACGATTCCACTGACCTTGGGCGTGTTTTGGAACTATCCCGACGGCCAGACCACGCGCAGTCCGAAAGCGGAGATTGAAGACCTGCGCGCCTGGTATCTGCATCGCACGGCGGCGGGCATCGGCTATCGGCTGCAAAACGCGGACGTGGACGAAGCCGAGTGCCTCCTGTTTGACGCGCTGCAATATCGCAAATCCTATTGCCGGCATCAGAGCAGCGACATCGAGTATGCCTCGCACGTGGCCGCCTACCTGCGAAACAGCACGCGGCAAACGCACGCCGGGTTGTTGCACACGGGAATCGGCCGTCTGCTGCGGTCTTACCGCCAACTCGATTGTCTCGACCAAATCAACGCCCCCGCCATCGCCGAGATTCAGCGGCAGACGCGGCATGTTTCCGAGCAGGTGACCGAGCAACATCGTCAGGCGGTGCCCGGTTTCGTGCCCGACTACGACGTTTTTCGCGATAATCGCCACGAGCAACACACCAACGTCTGGGAGACGCGGCACATCGGCGGCCGATCCTTGGGCCAACGCGTGCGCAAAGCGGCGTGACCGTGTGTAGCGGAATTCGTGAGAATTCTGGCCGTAAGCCGTTGTCGCGGCAGCGTCCGCTGTCGCCGGCAGCGGATGCTGGCGCGAAAAAGAGGAATTGCTGGAGGTTGTCGCGATAACGCGTTCTGGCGGCCAAGCGGCCTTAGCTGTCCGCGTTGGCCACGAAGCGGTAGCCCGCCCCGCGCACACTGAGAAAATGGCGCGGGTTGGCGGCGTCAGGCTCAAAGTAGCGGCGCAGCCGCATGACGAAGTTGTCGACGGTGCGCGTCGTTTCAATGTAAGGTTGCCGCCAGACGCGCTCCACCAACTCGTTGCGGCTGATCACCCGACCCTCGTTGTCAATGAAATATCGCAGCAGACTCATTTCCATCGGCGTAAGCTGAATCTCCTGCTCGCCGATACTGGCCTCGAAAGTGTCAAAGTTGACCCGCGCGTCGCCAAATTGGTAACTCTCCGGCACGCGCGGCACGTCGGCCGGACGACGCGAGCGGCCAAGCAGGTTGCGGACCATGGCCAGCAATTCGTCTAGCTCAAACGGCTTTTGCAGGTATTGATTGGCGCCCATGTCGTAACCGCGAATGCGGTCTTCGGGCAACGTGCGGGCGCTCAACATCAAGATCGGCACGTCGCTGCCCTTGGTGCGCAGGGTGTCGCAGACGGCGTAGCCGCTCATGCCGGGCAACATCAAGTCAAGAATCACCAGGTGGATGTCGCCCGCTTGCCGCTCAAAGAGCGACAACGCGCTCGGGCCGTCGGCCGCCACGCTGACGTGATGGCCCTCGCTTTCCAGGTTGAACTTGAGGCCGAAGGCCATGTGGGCCTCGTCTTCCACGATCAAGATGTGCTTTTGCGATTGCGACACGGTCTTTACCCTCCCGCCGGCTCAACGATGCGCCGCGGCAGGTCGCCGTCGGCTGGCCGGCCGGCGCGCTGCGCGGCGGCAAGCTCTCCAACCGGCAACTCTCCGGCCGGCAACTCGACCTCAAAGACGGTGCCCTGCTGCCCGCCGCGGCCCCACACATGGATGCTTCCCTTGGCGCGCCGCACTAGCGTGCGCACAAGGTACAGACCGAGCCCGGTGCCGGCCTGAGTGCGCTCCAACTCACTTCCCAACCGCACGAAGCGGCCGAAGATTTTGCGACGCAGCGGCGCGGGAATGCCCGGCCCGTTGTCCGATACACGCGTCACGATCCGGCCGCGGCCGTCGTCCCAAGACTCGACGATGATTTTCGGTTCCGGCAGGGAGTATTTC
This sequence comes from Pirellulales bacterium, assembly GCA_036379555.1. Classification (GTDB taxonomy): domain Bacteria; phylum Planctomycetota; class Planctomycetia; order Pirellulales; family JAICIG01; genus DASSFG01. Next base: position 10,257 of record DASVGM010000305.1, read on the forward strand.
ACCGCGTTGTCAATCAGATTGCGAAAAATGATCTCCAGGTCGACAGACCGGCCCTTAACGACTCCCGGCCCCGTCTCCAGCGTAATCGTCTCGGTCGGCAGTCGATGACGCAAGCAAATCGTTTCCGCGCAGGAGCGCAAGAGCTCCGGCAACGAGACGGCGGCGGCCTCTTCTTCATGCGGCGCGCGATCGAGTCGGGCGGCGTCGAGCATGTGGTCGATAAGCGCATCCAGGCGGTTGAGGTCTTCCAGCATGTAGCCATAGAACTCAAGCTGCTGCGCCTCGCTCACCGTCCGGCGGCCGAGCGTTTGCAGATAGAGCTTCAGCGAGGCGATGGGGCTTTTCAGCTCGTGCGTGACACTGTCGATAAAGTTGGCCTGCCGCTGATTGAGACTGATTTGCTTGACCGCGATGGTCAGATAGAGAATCACTCCCACCAGCACCAACGCCAAAAACGTGGTGCCGACGGCCATCAGCGTCAAATAATTGAGCGCCAAAAGCACCCAGCCGACCATAAGCGCCACCAGTAGCGAGATCATGATCACGGCGAGCGTGATGGACCAACCTAGGCTTCGGCGTCGGGACATTGGGGTTCAGGGTTCAGGGTTCAGGGTTCAGGGTTTAGGGTTCGGGGTTCGGGGATCCTCCAACTAGTCTGCGCAAAATGCCCCACTTTGACGCAACAACGACTTGAAATTCCATGCGGGATTTGCTGCGCACCGCCACCGCCGGGCTTGCCCCGGTGGAGCGCTGACTGACTGGCTAGAACGAACGCCCCACAACCGGTTCTTGTCGTTTTCGCGTTGCATCCGCCGCCGAAGGCGGCGGATGCAACG
>DASVGM010000306.1:0-7659 GCA_036379555.1 Pirellulales bacterium
TTGACTTACCTTGAGCTGGCGGGCCATCTGAAGGCTGGCACTCCCTTTTATTCGCGCTACAAATTCCAGCCGCTGACCACCTCGGCGGACATGCTTTCACGCTTCGAGGGCGAACGCCGCGAGTTTCTGACGAGCGTGTTGCGTCATACACACAAGGCGAAAACCTGGTGTCACATCGACGTGCAGCAGACGGCGGCGGCCATCGGCCAAAACCGCGATCGCATCGTGCGCGCGCTCGATTACCTGGCCGAACAAAGGCTGATCGAACTGCGCACCGAAGGCGTGCGGCAGACCTTCCGCTTGCTCGACAAACCCGCCGATCTAAAGCGGCTCGGCGACGAATTTCATCGCCGACTGCTTGAGCGGGAGCGGCGCGAGATCGAGCGCTTGGGGCAAGTGCTCAACCTGGCCGGGCATGATGGCTGCCAGGTAGGTCTTTTAGCGCAACATTTCGGCGAGAAGCTGCCCCAGCCGTGCGGCCATTGCTCGTGGTGCCGCGACGGGCGCAAGCCGGTGAAGCTATTGCCCCGTCGCGATCCACCAATAGATGAGGACGTCTGGCGGCGCGCTTTGGCCGTGGCGAAGGAAAAACGAGAGGTGCTTGGCGCGCCGCGCCCGTTGGCGCGTTTTCTTTGCGGGATGGCCTCGCCTCGGACCAGCGCGGCCAGGCTGGGCGGAAATGCGCTGTTCGGCGCTTTCAGCGACGTGCCGTTTGCGAAGGTGCTCACGCGCGCCAACGCGGACATGACGCCATCGTCCAGATGAACCTTGTTCAGCCCCTAGGGTGGGCACTGCCCGCCATCGCCGTCCACAACGGCGATCAGGAATGCGAAGGTAGGGGGCGAAGCGGCGGAGTCAAGTCGCAACGAGATCAAAAGAAGGTCGCTCCGCGACAACAGAAAGCGGCGATAAATCGCACGCACTCCAAGACGACCGTCGCTCGCAAGCGGTCGCTCAAGTACATTACTTGCCCGGCAGTTCCCAGACCGGATCGAATTCGAGTCCGGGCGACGCCAATTGCTCGGCCAACTGCGTGGCCGCGCGCGACAGCAGCACAATCGCCGGGCCGTCGTCGGGAAAGGCGTCGAGCAACCGGCCCAGCACCGCCGTGGCCTTGCTGAGTTGCCGCTGGTCAAAGTAGGCCAGCGCTTCCTCATAGCGCTGGCGGATTTCCAGCCAATCCGCGCCGGGTTGCGGGCATAACTCATAGAGCGCCACCGGCTCTTTAATATTCACGACACGCACCCGGCAAAGCCGGCGGGCCGCCAGCGCCTCGCCCAACCGCTCGCGCGTGGCCGCCGTAATCACGATGCCGGCCTTCAAATACTTCGTCGCGCCTTGCACGCGGCTGGCCAGGTTCACCGTGTTGCCCAGCGGCCCGTATTTGAATTTTCGCCGCGAGCCGGTATTGCCCACTCGGGCGTCGCCGGTGTTCAGCCCGATGCCCACGCGGGTCGCTTCGCCCAAACGCGGCTGCCAGCGCGCGTTGATTTCGGGCAAGGTGTTCCACATGTCAATCGCCGCGCTACAAGCGAGCTGCGCATGATCGGCCTGCACGGTGGGCGCGCCCCACATGGCCATCAGTTCGTCGCCGACGTAATCGACCAGCACGCCCTGATGCCGAATGACGCATTCCGACAGCGCGCTGAGCACGTCGTTGATCCACTCCATCGTGCCGGCCGCGCCGAGCTTCTCAGCCACGCGGCTGAAGCCGCGGATGTCGGCGAAGAGCACGGTCACCTGGGCGTCGCGGCCGGCCAACAAATTGGGGTTGGCCGTCAGCTCGCGCGCCAGGTCAACTGAGAAAAACTGCTCGAACTGCACGCGCGCGGCGGCCGCGTTCTTCTCTTCATCGAGCCGGGAAAGACCGGCGGCCACACTCGAGGCCAGCGTTTCCATGAGCATGGCCTCAGCCTTGGTGATGCGTGTTCCCAGCGGCGCGGTCGGACGGTGCAGGCGGTCGCCGTAGACGGCGCCGATCACCTCGCGGCGGCGGTCGAGAATCGGCGCGGCGACAACCGCCTCCACCTCCACCAGGCTCCCCTGCGATTCGCCCATCATGGCGTCGCGCCAGGTCGTCTTTTTCTCGCCGAGCAGCGCATGCAGCACGCGCATGCTGGGCCGCCAATGCGTCGATCGGCCGGGCGCGTTCTCGCCAAGCTGCTGAGCGACCGGTTTCCAATCGTCGCCCTCGCGCAACAAGACGCGACCGGAATCCAGCCCCACCAGATCGACCACGGCGCTGGCGGCGCGTTTGAAAAAATCGTCGGTGCCGGCCGCGCTTTGCAGCACGTCGGCCAAGGCTTGCAGCCACTCCACCATCACCTCGGTTTCGCCGCTTGCCGCCAGCGCCAAAGGGGCGAGCGGCTTGCGGGCCGGACGGGACGATCCCGGCGCCAAGGTCGGCGCCGCCAGGCTGTGCAGCGGCTCGGCCTGCGCGCCAAGCGGCTCGATGCGCACCTCGTAGTCTTGCACCTGGAACTGGCAAGGCGCGAACATTTCGCGGTTGCCGCCGGGACCGATATTGCCGCCGTCGCGCAGCCGCAATTCATTGCTGGTCGAAATGTTGACTAAACGCACGCGATCGGGGGCCAACGGCTCCAGGCGCGCCTGTTGCCGCGAAACACTGCTGTCGGTCAGTTGAGCGATGGCGACGCGCGGGCCCCGCGGGCCGCTCTGCACGGCGTAGAGCGGTTCGTCCGGCTTTCCCTGGCGGCCCAATTCGATCGCCTCGGAAAACTCCTGGCGATGCATTAGCCGCCCTTTGATCAACACTTCAAATTGAAACGACGCCGCCACTAGGTTCCTTCCAGCTTCTCATTTTGTGCCAACAGAATGCGTTCGGCGCGGAACACCACCTCCAAATCCGCCGACTTCAAAGCCGCCCGCAGCGCCGGCACGGCCAGGCGGCCTAACTCCGTCAAACGCTTTTCGGCGCTTTCGCGATCAGTATATTCGGCCGCGCCGAGTTGCGCGATGAGCTTTTGCACTTCCAGCTTGATCTTGGGATCGATATTGTCTACCACGATCAGGGCCGCGCGTAGCGTCTTTCGCGGCGCGGGATAGGCGACCAAGGGCAGCCGCTCTTCAATTGCTTCCACCGGCAGGCGAAACAGCACCACCATTTTTTTCGCTTCCAGCCAGGTGTTGGCGGCGCGGCCGACAAGCAAATCGATCTCCAGTCGCGTAAACCCCAGCTTGAGCAAGCCGCCGGCGATGGTCTCGCCAACCGCTTTGAGCTCGGCGGCTTCGCGCGGCATCACTGGCGACATCGTTAGCTCGGTCGGCTCCAACGGCGCCACGGCCGGCTGACCCGGCCCGGACCCTGCCGCTGGAGTAGCTGGTGCCTTGTCTCCTTGTCCCCTTGTCTCCTTGTCTCCTTGTCCTTCTCCATCTTTATCGGCTTTCTTTCCGCTCGTTGGCGATGCTGCCGGCGCATGCGCCGCGCCGCGCTTCGACGGCGGCAGCGACTCCAGACGCCCCACGCGCACGCCATCCCCCTCCGGCGCAATGACAAACAAATCGAGGAGCGCATACTTGCCGGAGTTGCTGATCTGATATCGATCGGGGCCGCCGGCCAGTTGCACCGGCAGTTCGTATTTCAGTTCGCAGTCGTAGGTTAAGAAGCGTTCCGCCCGCGACTTGTCTTGAACGTAAAGCCCGTCGATTCGCCGCGCCTCGACAAACCAATGTTTCTCATCAACGGTGGCGAAGAGCGCCTGGGGGTTGGTTTTTTCCACCCCGGTTAGGTCGAGCCAGCGCAAGCGCCCGCTCTTCGCTTCGGCGGGCGGCCAATGCCCGACAAAACGCCCGGACTGCACGCGCAGGTCCATCTCCAGATCGGCCAGCGGTTCGCCATGCAGCGTGATGATCGACAGGGGCGTCAGCCTGCGCGCCTCGTTGGCGCGGCTGCGGTCGGTATCCACCACGCCGGGCATGGCGCTGGGATAGTGCGCCAGCTCGTTCGCCTGTTGCAGCGTTGGATCGAGTCCCCAGAGCGAAAGTTCGCGCAGATCGTATTTGGCCTCCTCGGCGTGCGCTGAAAATGACAGCAACAGGAGCGCGAAACCGAGCGTGAAAGCGAACCCTCTGGCGCGCCTGATGACAAGGAGACAAGGAGACAAGGAGACAAGGAGATTTGCTCGGTCCCCTTGTCTCCTTGTCTCCTTGTCTCCTTGTCTGTCTGCGCCACAAACGATTCTCTTTGCGCGCGCGGGCCAGTCCGTCAATAAGTGTCGCATCAATCTAATTCCCTCCTCGAAATAAACGCCCGTCGGCCCAGAGAACACGATCCAGTGTATCTTCGTCCGCGCCGTAATCGACTTCAAGCGTCAACTGCTTGACACCCTGCAGTGAAACGTCGATGGCGCGCGGCTCGGCCGCGGCGGCCAGGTCGGGTTCGGCGAACAGTTCGCGGCCATCGGCCAGCAGGCGGCAAGCGACCCGGCCGCGGCCCTGCGAGCTTTCATCAAAACCCACCGTGGCCTTAAAGCTTTCATACTCGCCGTCGAGCGCGTAGGTGAGCAACGAGCGCGAGTGAACGGCCAATCCTTTCGCGTAGGTTTTTCCCTTGAGCTTGAGCGGCCCGCCATTGAGCGATTGATCTCGCCGATAGCTCATCAAACGGCCGAAGTAGGGCGTTTCTTCCACGCCAACCGGATCGAGATCGGAGAGATAGGTCACCTTGCCGTTGCGAAAGGCCACCCGTGCCACGACGGCACGCGGCAGATTGACCTTGCCGGACGACGTTTCAAATTCGAGCCGCTCATCGTTCATATCGCGCCAGACGCCGGCCAGCAGGTCGCCCGACACCAGGTGAGCGATCTGATAAGGCTTTGCGTCGCCGGTCTGGCGCGGTCTTTTAGCGTAAATCACGCCGACCAGGCGGGCAACATTGATCGACCGTTCTTCCCCTTCAAAGGTGAATCGCAGCTTGCCCTCGGCAACGCCATGCGCCACGCCGGCCACCTGCGAGACCTCTTTCTCGCGGCCCAGAACAAGCGCGGCGTCGTCCGCTAACGGATCGGCCAAGCGCGTATCAAACTTTTGCCGATCGGCAGCCGTGCCGACGGTGGGCGAGACGAAACCGCGCACGTCGGTCAAGGCGAGCTTGAGCTCGCCGGCCCAGACGGTCTTGAGCGAGATCGTTTCGTCGTCGAGCGAAACAAGCTCGCCGCGCAAGACGCTCTTATCGCGACCGTACACAATCACGCCGGGCGGCCCCGCCGGCGCGGCCGCCGGCGCCACGTTGGCCGCCGCGCCGAGTTTAAGCTGATGGTCGGTGTGCGTCGTGGCCTTGATCGAGGTTTTGGCGCTCGCGCCATCTTGGTAAGTCACGGTGATTTCAATCTGACGATCAAAGCAATCTTGATTGATCGGCTCGATATACATCTCGGCCGTGGCGCCGGAGCGCTCCAGGGCCAGTTTCCAGTTGGGGGTGCGAGCCGTATCCAATCGCCAGATGCCGCGTCCCTTGCCGCCTCGAGTGAGCACGACAACCTGCTTGAGCTCTTTGCCGCCGACCAGCCCGCCGAGACGAATCAGCACGTCTTGAATACCGTTGCCGCCGGCCGCGCCGCCCACCTGCACCGTATCGTGGTTTACCTGGCCTATCCATTCGGCCGTGAGATCGGGCACTTGGGCGAAATCGACGACGGCGATTTCATCCAGCGGAATCTTTCGCAACGGGTCGGTGGCGATCACCAGCCGATCGGCCTCAATGCCGTTGACCTTGGCTGCAATCGTTTCATCGTAGACGGTGATGACCGAGGGGCCGACCTGCGTGGCGTCTGCTTTTGCCGCCGGCGCGCCTGCCGCTGGCGTTCCTGCCACCGGTGCGCCTACGAGCGGATCGCCATCGGCCAGGCAGTCGTGGCGTGCAATGCCCAGGAAAGCGCACAGAAAAAAGACGCAGCGCATTCTTGCAGCCATCGTAGTGCAGTCATTTCTCATGCCAAGCACCTCATCCCTCATCAACCGGCCCCACGCCCGAACCATCAACAACTGACAACTACCAAAAGACCATCATCGAATCAAGCTTTCACGCGGTTTTATTATACCTCGTTGGTGAATTGCCACAGCCGCCCTACGACAAACGCGTAGCAGAGGACACCGCCGGCGCCTGCCCTGGACACGGTAGATTCTTGCCGGCGGCATAGGTTATACTACATGTTTAGACCGGCGGGGCAGCCACCCGCGCCGGTCACCCAATGCCCGCCCCTGTTTCACAAGGCCCCTTGAGTGAAACCGCCCCGCCTCACATTCACCGTCATCGCGTCTGTGGCGATCGCCGCGTTTGCCGCCGCGCCGGCCGCCGCGGAAGCCCCCGTCGATTTCGCCCGCGACGTGCGGCCCATCTTGTCGGCGACGTGCTTTAAGTGTCACGGTCCCGATGAAAAAGAGCGCAAGGCCGACTTGCGGCTCGATCTCCAAGAAGCGGCGTTGGCCGGAGCGTTTGTGCCAGGCAAGCCCGCTGAAAGCGAAGCGCTGCGCCGCATGCGATCGACCGACCCCGACGAGCGCATGCCACCGCCCAATTCTGGTAAGTCGCTGACCGATGCCCAGATCGCCATCATCCAAAAATGGATCGAACAGGGGGCGCCGTGGTCGAGCCATTGGTCGTTCGCGGCGCCGCAACGGCCAGAGCCGCCCCGGTTGGCCGGCGAAACGACCGCCGGTTGGGTGCGTAATCCGATCGACTCGTTTATCTTGGCGCGGCTGCGGCAAGACAATCTATCGCCCTCGCCCGAAGCCGACAAAACCACGCTCATCCGGCGGCTGACGCTCGATCTTGTCGGCCTGCCGCCGGCGGTCGAGGAGGTCGATCGGTTTTTGGCCGACGCCTCGCCCGGCGCGTACGATCGGCTGGTGAGCCGCCTGCTCGATTCACCACATTATGGCGAGTTGTGGGGGCGGCGCTGGCTCGATGCCGCCCGCTATGCCGATTCCGATGGTTATGAGAAAGACAAATCGCGGCAAGTCTGGTTCTATCGCGATTGGGTCATCGCCGCCTTGAATCGCGATCTGCCTTACGACCAGTTCATCATCGAGCAGCTCGCGGGCGATCTGCTGCCCGGCGCCACGCAAGATCAGCAGGTGGCCACCGGATTTTTGCGCAACTCGATGATCAATGAAGAAGGGGGCGTTCATCCCGAACAGTTCCGCATGGAGGCGATGTTCGATCGCCTCGACGCCATCGGCAAAAGCGTGCTGGGGCTGACCATTCAATGCGCTCAATGTCACAATCACAAGTTCGATCCGCTGACGCAGGAAGAATATTACCGGATGTTCGCCTTTTTGAACAACGCGCACGAAGCGAACATCGCGGTCTACACACCTCAGGAAGAGATGCGGCGCGCGGAGTTGTTTCGCCGCATGAGCGAGATCGAAGCCGATCTGCAACACCGCCATGCCGACTGGGCCGAGCGCATGGCGGCGTGGGAAAACTCGGTAATGGCCAATCAACCGGCCTGGACGGTTTTGGAGCCGATGGGCGAAGAGCTTGTATCCGGAGGTCAAAAACTGTTGCCGCAAGGCGATGGCTCGCTGTTGGCTCAAGGTTACGCGCCGACGAAGCACACCGCTAAAATCAGTTCGCAGACCGCTCTGAAGAGCATCACCGCCTTCCGTTTGGAACTGCTGACACATCCCGACCTGCCT
>DASVGM010000307.1:0-6640 GCA_036379555.1 Pirellulales bacterium
TCCAATCTTCCATCCTTGAGATTCAGGGCTCTCAGACCTTCGGCTTGGGCGGGGGGAGTTCCCGCGCTTCGCAAACGGACTGAAATCCCTCACGATTGTGACTGCCATCGCAAAAGGGCTTGTTGGCGGAATGCCCGCAGCGGCACAGCGCGACGGCGGGTTTATCGGCACGAATCGCAAACGGCCGCCCCTCGGCGTCGACGATCGTAACAGGGCCTTCCACGACGAAAGGACCGTTGTTGCGCGTGCGAATGGTCACTTGATCCATGTTCTTTATTCTTTCTCGGGCTGCGGTTGCTTGGTTGACGCCGCGGCCGGCTTGGCTTGGCTCGTCGGCTGAAACACAAATAGCACTTGCAGCCGATCCGCGTTTGTTTGGGCGACAGCCCTTTTTGTCGCATCCAATCCTTCGACTTGCAAGTGGGGCATTGGCGGGCTGCCGCCGGCCCGTAATTGATATGCGATGCCCGGCGGCGAATCCGGTTTGCCGGCCCGCGACGCCGGCGCGCTCTCCGCGCGATCGGCAGTCGCTTTGTCTGCCGAGTTTTTTTCCGCCTTGCTCACTTCCGCCGAGAGTTCCATCTTGCGTTGCGTTCGCTCGCCTGCCGGCGCCGCTCCCCGGCGATAATAGCCAAATTGTTGCTGACGTGGGGTGTCGTCGGCCGGTTCGACCTCGACGGTCTTGAAAACATTCGCGTCGTGGTCCAACTCCGCCAGCACGGCTTTGATTTGCGGTTCGCTGGCTTCGACCAGCACCAGTTCGGCAGCGGCGTCGAGCGCGGCCTGGTTGGCTGCGAGCAAACGCCGTTGGTTCTGCGCGGGCGCGGTTGCCGGCCCCTGGGGCGCGGCCGTCGCCGGGGCGGCCTTGCGGCTGAAGCCTCCCTGGCCGCGGCCCTCTCCGCCAAGCCGCGCCGGGCTTTTCACCTGTTCTTGGTCGTCTTCGCTCCACATGATATGGTTGCTCAACAGCAACTGACGGAAGCGTTCGTCATATTTGGCATCGGGCGAAACCTCGCACCAGACGAGTAACGTCTGATCGGATAGCATGGTTGATTCCGATAGTGCCGCATGGGCGTCGAGCATTTCATTCTCATCGCTTTTTTGCTTTCGCACGTCGGGCGCGGGCGGCGGTGGCGTTTTGGCCCGCCGCAGCCGGCTACCGTTGGCTTTGGCGCCTGACGCATCGAAGTATACCGCCGGTGGCGGGCTGGGTGGAGCGTCCGCCGGCGGCGACTGTGGCTCGCGCGGCGCCGCGGGCACACCGATCAGCGGGCGGACTTGGGGAACATCCCGCGGCGCGACGGCGACCTCGCGCTCGGCTGCCGGCGGTGGCCGGTCGCGATCGAACACCATCAACAACAGGCCGGCCGCCAAGGCCAGCGAGGCCCAAATCGCCGGCCGGCGCCAGCGCCGCAACGAAAAACCTCGCCGCGGCGCATCGCCGCTGGAAACGAGCATTTCGCGCTCGGCTTGCCGCAGCACTTGCTCCGCGAAATCTCGCGGCAGCCGCGCGCGCGGCGATCGCTGTAAACTGGTCTTGATCGAGCGCAGTTCCTCCAAAAGCTGCCGGCGCTCCGGCCGCTCGCTCAGCCATCCTTCGACGCGCGTACGCTCCGCTTCGGGCAATTCGCCGTCGAGGTATGCGGTCAGCAATGTTTCGTCGAAATCGGACATGTTCAAGTTGAATCGGTTTGTAGCAGGTGTTTTAATTGCTCGCGCAATTGCAGGCGGGCGCGGTGCAGCCGGCTGCGCACGGTGCCCAGGGGAACGCTCAACAATTCCGCCATCGCTTCATAATCGCAGCCATCGATGTCACGCAAGACCAGCACCGTGCGATATTCTTCACTCAGCGCCGCCAGGGCCGCACGCACCTGCGACGCAAGCTCTTCTCGCTCCAGACGGTCGCCCGGTCCGGCCCCCGGATCGACGGCCTCCTGTCCGCAGTCAGTTCCCGCATCGGCCGCTGGGGTTGGTCGCCGGCGGCGTTTTTGGCTCATCGCCGTGTTAAAGGCGATGCGGTACAGCCAGGTGTAAAACGCGCTGCCGCGTTGGAACGTATCGAGCTTGACAAAGGCTTTGACAAAGGAGTCTTGCACGATGTCTCGCGCGTCTTCCGACGAACGGGTCAGGTGGGTCATGGTATTGTAGAGGCGGTCCTGGTATTTGCGCACCAGGTCGCCAAACGCCGCCGAGTTGCCCGCCAAGGTCGCCTCGATAAGCTGATTGTCATCCACCGCCGACACCAAACTTTCGACGCCTGCCAAAAAGAAAAGTTCCCTGAATTTGGCCCGATCGCCGAAAAAGAGCGTTTTTTGGCGGTTCGAGCCTTCGCTTCATCATGGCAATGGGCGGCGTGTCTGTCAAAGACTGTCGCTCGACGCAGCGTTCATGCCGAGTTTTCGGGTGCCGCGGTAGCGGTGTGGGTAGGATGGGCTTCCTAGCCCGTCACCAATCGAACCTGACGGGCCAAGCCCATCCTGGCCTGCGCAAAATGCCCGACTTTGATACGATAACGAGCTGAAACTCCATACCGGATTTGTTCCGCACCGCCACCGCCGGGCTTGCCCCGGTGGAGCGCGGACTGACTGGCTAGAACGAGCGCCCCCAACCGATTCGTTCTGTTTTCGCGTTGCCTTCGCCGCCTTCGCCGCCTTCGGCGGCGAAGGCAACGCGAAAACGGGGTCGCGTTCGGCGCCGAACATCTAGCCAGTCAGTCAGCGCTCCACCGGGGCAAGCCCGGCGGTGGCGGTGCGGAACAAATCCGGTATGGAGTTTCAGCTCGTTATCGTATCAAAGTCGGGCATTTTGCGCAGGCCACGACCATACTGCGGCAACAAAAACGCATAGATGACACATAGATGACACATAGATGACATGCGAAAACGCATAGATGACACATAGATGACACGAAAAACGCATAGATGACACACTTTGGCCTCGCGCGGTGTCCAACGGCGCGGTGGAAACGACAGCAGGCAGGCGGCAGGCGGCAAAACCTGACGCTCGATCTTTGACAATTTGAACCGATAAACGGGGCGCGGCGTCGTGGAGGATGGGCTTTCTCGTGCGTCACCAAACAACTGGACGGGCTAGGAAGCCCATCCTCCTTTTCCCAACGTCACGCAAGGTTATCCAGCCCGTCGGCCGCCAGCGACTCGCGCACGCGGCGGTTCACCTCCACGCCGCGCAGCATCTCGCCGGCGGGCATGTCGAACAACATCGGCGGCGCGAGACGCTCAATGCCCAACAACCGCGCCACCGCGCCGGCCACACGGTCGCATTCTTGCGGCGTCAAGTCGGCCAGCGCCAGACGCAACATCGGCAGCAGCCTGACAAATTGCTCCTCGCTCCATTCTTTCAACAAGGCGTTGGTCGTTTCGATCACGCCCGGCACCTGCCACAAAACGTGCCGCGCCGCACGCAACAGGCCGCGTAAAAAATCGGTCGCCTCCGCGCCGTCCCCCCGGGCGCCCAAAAGATGCCCGCGCAGACGCCGCACCAGATCGTCGTCGCAAAAGCGGCCGTCGCCGTGCAGCAGCCCCACCGCCGCGCCACGCAACGCGGCCAGCCCTTCGCCGGCGTCGGCAAGCTGTTCCAAACCCTGCCAACGCAGGAGCTGGCGCTCGGGCGTATCGCCCAGGGTACGCGCCGACTGATAAAAGGCGTTCAGCGCGTCGAGTCGCACCGGCTCCTGTTCGGCGGCCGCTTTGGCCAGGTCGGGCAAGAGATAACAGGCCCGATCGTAAGCCGCCGCCGCCAACTCCTCAATGCCCCGCAGATGATGCGCTTCGAGTGGTTCGCGCGAGACGCCCAGCAGGAGCAGGTTCTCGATCGCCCGCACCAGCGAATCGAAGGCGGCGTCCTCGGCGATCAGGCCGCGCAGCCGGTCGAGCAGGTCTTGCGTATGGCGGTGCAGCCCCATGCGGCAAGCGTGCAACACCAATTCCGTGGCGAGGTCGGCGCGGCGGCCCTGGCCGGCCTGCTCGGCCTTGTCAAAATGTTCCAACAGCCGGCTGGTGGCGGCCTCTGCCACCGTTGAACCGTAGAGCGACCGCTCGATCAGCGTCGATTCGGTCGGCGGCGACCAATGATAGTTCCAGACTTCTTGAATGCGTTCCAACTGTTCGCCGCGCACGAAGTCGGGACCGCGCACCCAGCGTGCGAACGGCACCTCCAAAAACGTCAGCCGATGCAGAAAGCGACTCACCTCTCGATCCCGGCGCTTGCGATAGAGATCGAGCGTCGTTTCGACGGCGTCGACACGATCGAGCTTGAGCCGCAACCGGGCCGCCGTTTGACGAAAATCATGCACCAGCGGCGGCAGGCCGGCCTCCGGCGGCACGTTGCCCACGCGATCGCCCGCCAACAGTTTGCGAGCCAAAGCCAGCACCGGCAGACCCTCGGCGTCGTCCGCGCCTTTGATGAACACCGAGCGAATGCCGTCGAGCAGATCCTCACGCGAAGCGCGGCGGTGCGAGCGCAACCGGGCCAAATGGCGCACCTGCACCAACGCGGCCACGGCGTCGGCCGTTGACACCGGCAGTTTTTTGCGGCGGCACTGGCGGGCCAGCTCGACCAGCAGCCCGGCCACGTCGCGGCCTTCCCAATGCCGCTGATAGAACTCCGGCGCCGGCATGCCGCTGGCGTAGCCATTCAGCCGATCGAGTTGCTCAAAACCGTAACGCATGAGTACGACCTGGGCGTCGTCGGCGGCAACCGGCACGCGCGGCGGCAGACTACCTTTGGTGCGCGGCAGCGCGACGCTGTGAAATCCTCCGGTGACGACGAGCAACTTTCCCGGCGTGCTTTCGATCGCCGCGGCCATCGCCGCCTCGCGCGCCAGGCAACCTTCGGCGGCCAGCTCGGCGGCGTTGTAACCGAACCGCGCCGCGGCGCAATAGGCCAGCACGTTACGCATGAAACGCTCCGTTGGAACGTGCTCGTAATCGACCTCATAAAGTGTGTCCCACAAGTCATCGGCATCGCGGGCGCCGGCGCGGCGGCAGGTTTCGAGCAGAAAATGGCTGTGCGCGAACCAGCGCTCGCCCTGCAAACTTTCCGCCTGTGCCGCGGGCGGTTGTTGGCGACACGACACCATCTCGGCAAACGAAAGGTCGATGAAGGCGGCCGGAATGCCCAACTCCGCCGCCGCGCGAATGGCGGCCAACTCCGGCGAGAAATCGCAAAACGGATAGTACGCGGCATGCCGTTCGGGCAAACGGTCGCGCGGCCGCTCCGGCAGCTTTGTGTCAGCCGGCATGCTTGCGCCGGCAGGCCGCCGCTCAACGTAGGTCATATAGAGGGCGACCGGCATGCGCGTGTCGGGGTGCAGCAATAGCGGGATGAGCGACGAGGCGTCGCGCGGGCCTTCGATCAACACGGCGTCGGGTCGCAACTCGCGCACCAGCCGGTTGACGTGCCAGGCGCAGGCCGGGCTATGGTGCCGCACGGGAAAATAGACGACGCGTGCCGACAGATCGACCGCGCCGGGCAGGTCGAGGCCGTCATTTGGTCGGGCTTTTTCAATCAGATGACACACTTTATGGCAGCATTTTTGTGTTGTTTCGCCACCGCCGGGCTTGCCCCGGTGGAAGCGCTGACTGGGGAGCTAGAACGGCTGCCCAATACAATCCTTTTTTATTTCCGCGTGCATCCGCCGCCAGCGGCGGCGGATGCACGCGGAAATGAGGGCGCGCGTGGCGACGATCTAGCCGGCCAGTCATCGCTCGACGGGGGCAAGCCCCGTCGTGGCGAGAGATAACTGGCATCATAGAACGATCTGCAAAGCCCAACTTTTTAACTGCCGGGGCAGGGCCGCGTTCAGCGCAGATACTTCCGTGATTTCAGAAAGCTTTCCCATACGCCGCCTTTGGTTTTGCTCCGCTCGCGGACCACCACGTCAAAATAGTGCTTGAGCTTCTGCAAGTCGTCGGCATTGTCTTTGATGGCCGAACCGGCCAGGTGCCGGCCGATGAATTCGGGCGTCAGCCGCCGCTCGCCGTAATAATAGGCATCGAGGCCGGCTTGTAGGCCCACCGAAACCGCCTCCGCCGTCGACATCACCGTTGAGGGCCGCTCGATCCGCACTCCTTCGGCCGTGGCGCCCGCGCGCAAATCTTGAAACGTCGTCACCAGCAGTTCGATCACCTCGCGTTCGATCGTCACCTCCACCGACGCCTCGGCGAGCAGCCGCCGGCACTCGGCCGAGACGAGCCGCACCTCTTGCTCCAACTCGCCGATGGGGTGGACCGTTTCAAAATTGAAGCGGCGCTTCAGCGCGCTCGACATTTCATGCACGCCGCGATCGCGAATGTTGGCCGTGGCAATGACATTAAACCCCGGCCGGGCCAAGAGCACGCGCTCGTCGTCGCGCAACTCGGGAACGGTCATCAACTTGTCGGAGAGAACGCTGACCAACGTATCCTGAATTTCCGGCGGGCAGCGAGTGATCTCTTCAAAACGCACCAGCGTCCCCTGACTCATGCCGGTATGCAGCGCGCCGGGCACGAGCGCCTTGGGCGACGGCCCTTCCGCCAGCAGCAACGCGTAGTTCCAGGAGTATTTGATTTGGTCTTCGGTGGTGCCGGCGGTGCCTTGAATGGTGTTGGTGGAGCAGCCCGAAATGGCGGCGGCCAAGAGT